>NC_014408.1:740000-1040000 GCF_000145295.1 Methanothermobacter marburgensis str. Marburg | reverse complement strand
CTGAGGCTGTAATCCTATTATTTTTTTCTGAGATTAATTGATTATCAACTGGATTTCTTCCAGAGTAAGGCTTAGTTTTAGGATCTTCAGTTAGACTTCCTCCCAGAGGTCTGAAAGCACGGCTTTTCTATCGGTCATTACGAGTTTCGGTATCTTCCCCACCGTGCCTGCATGCTCACCCACCACAATCATAACCCCTCTGAAGTGCTCACGAAAGTCATCAGCCCTCTCAAGCGCGCTCTCAACCGCGGATCTATCATCGGGGCCATCCGCACTGTTGGCTATTGAGGTTGCAAGGGCATCTGCGGTGCTGGCCTCAGATGCGAATACCGTCACAGAGTCGGCCCTGCCAAAGCTTATGGAGTGACCCACTGTACCAGAGGACGTGCATATACCCCTGGGGGAACCTGGCTTCAGGAGAAAACCCACGGTCCCTGAAAGTGATGATGAACCGGCATAAAGTCCCACGGTAACCTTACGGTTGTTCACGAGGGCGATGTCCCCGCCATTGTCCACTATACTGCACCTGGAGCCTAGGCCCATGAGGTGCATGAGGGATAGCTGGGCTATTGTTCCCGCCACAGCAGCCATTGGTCCCACATCAGCCTTCCCTGATGCACGGGACATCATTCTCACTATAAGGGGCCCCTCACTCACATGGATGGGTTCAAGGGATGTTAAAAACTCGTGATTTCTCTGTATATGACCTATGAGTTTCATTCTCTCCCCCAAAATGAAACCAGCAACTCCATGGTCCTCGATATCGGTTCTGAGCCTTATATGGGTTTCCCCGATGTTTATATTCTCCGCTGTCATTTAATCAGTGCCCCTCTTCTATGCTCAATTCCTGAAGTTCTTTTCTGAACCAACCATTAGATATAAAAACACATGCAAACAATTATGTACAGTGAAGTTAACTCCTTTTAATCTATGTAAGTTCACTGTGATAACATGTTTGGCAGGGAGAGGTTATATCCAGGTGAAAGGGTTCTATATGAAACACGGCCAAGGTTCATCCTCAACTCAAAGTCATCCATCATAAAAATCCTGTTCCTTGCACTCATCATATACATCTTCCCGGCGGCGGTTAAATTTGCAGGGGACCTTGATAACCTTCTCATTATGAGGTACGGGTTCACGGTTGCAGATAAGGTTGTCTGGATTTTAACTGCTGCTTTTATCCTGCTGGTGCTCAGTGTGCTCTGGGATGTGATCTCATGGAGGAGCAGGCGCTACATAATCACCGACCACAGGGTTATAGTTGAGAGTGGAGTTTTAAGGAAGAGGAGGTTCTACATGAACCACAGCAAGATAGTGGACATATCCTTCTCACAGGGTATCATGGAGAGGCTCCTGGACTCTGCGGATATAGAGATCCGCGGCGGCCATGAGGATACCCACATAATCCTTGAGGATGCCCCATTCCCGGCCAGGATCGAGTACCACATTAACCGCTTCACAGAACACCGATCAGTTGATGAGGCAGAGGAGATACTCAGGGAACTATCATCAGAAAGACAGAAAGGGCGGGGATTCGCAGACCCCAAGTTCTGGGAGGATACAGATGAATTTGATGAAAACACTCCTGAAGAATCCCCCCATGAAATGGGAGGCAGTGAAGAGTCTGTAATGGAGAGGCATTCACGGAAATTCAGGAGGTCCAGAGAGGAGGGTGAGAATGACTGAATACGATGTCATCATCATGGGAGCCGGGCCGGCGGGTTCAACGATTGCAAGGCTCACTGCCAGCATGGGATTCAGGGTGGGCGTCCTTGACAGGAAAAAAATACTGGGTGTTCCCCTCCAGTGTGCAGGACTCATATCCCATAGGATAACCGAGGCAAATGTACTCCCGGACAACTTAATACTGAACAGTGTAAGGGGTGCGGTGCTGCATTCACCATCAGGCATAAAACTCAGGGTTTCCAGGAAGAGGCCCGAGGCACATGTGATTGACAGGACAGCCTATGACCAGTACCTTGCAGACCTTGCATGCGAAGCAGGTGCTGAGCTGAGAACAGGAACAGCCGTTAGGGACTTCAGTGAGGCCACAGGCGAGGTTGAGGTAAATGGAAGAACTCTTAGGGCCAGTGTGCTTGTGGATGCAAGGGGTCAGGTCGCTATCCGCGACAAGTACCCGGCAAGGCAGTTCCTTGTGAGGTTCAGGGACCAGGAAATGGACACAGACTTTGTTGACCTCAGGGTCGACTCACGCCTCTCACCAGGTTTCCTCTGGAGAATACCCCTTGATGAGAAAACAGCCCGTGTGGGTGCATTCGGACACCATAAAAATCTCAAGGATCTTATTAAGGGATTCATTTCAGATCTCAGCACAGATTTCAGGATCATGGAGAGCCACCATGGATTCATACCGGAACCAGACCCTGATATGGAACTTGTAGGGGGAAGATGCATCAGGATAGGTGATGCCGCAGGACAGGTTAAACCCACAACCGGCGGAGGCATAGTTCTTGCATCCAGGGCTGCCCACGTGGCGGCGGAGGTCATCCAGATGGCCCTCGAGGATGACATGGGGCTACTTGAGAACTACCAGGAAGTCTGCAGGAAGCTCTACATGGCTGAGATGAAAAACCAGATGAGGGTGCAGAGGACCTTCAGGATACTATCCGATGAGGACCTCGACCATATCTTCCTCAAGATGAAGGAGTACGGTGCTGAGGAGATAATATCGAGGTACGGGGACATGGACATACAGACACCGCTCATAATGGAATTCCTTAAGAGTGGCCTCCTCTTCAGGATAATACCATCCATCATCTCAAGGAAGGTGGCCAGCATATGGAAATAATGGTCATACTCTCACAGGAACACCCTGAACTCCCCTCTGCTGAACTCAAATCTGTTCTGAGGTCAGAGGGTATAGAATTCAGTTTAATTGAGGATGGAAGGGGATATGTGATTCTGGATGCTCCATCATCAACATGGAAAATCCTTAAGGGGAGGCTTGCATACGCCCATGAAATCTGCAGGGTCATGGGATACTCCACCACCGGTGGGATTGAAGGGACAGCAGAGAAAATAGACTGGAAGAGTCATATTAAGGGCAGTTTTGCGGTAAGGATAAAGAAGCTCAGGGGTGAGGTTGACGCCAGGGAACTTGAGAGAGGTCTTGGGGCCATCATAAAAAATAAGACAGGAGCAAGGGTTGATCTTGAGAATCCCTGGACCCTTGTAAGGCCGGTACTCATTGACGACAGATTCATCCTCACACTGCGCCTTGCAGAGATAAGTAAGGATCACTTCAACAAGGCCAGACCACACAGAAGACCATTCTTCTATCCGGGCTCGATGAGTCCGAAACTTGCAAGGTGTATGGTGAACCTCGCAGGTGTGAGGTCCGGTGACAGACTCCTAGACCCATTCTGCGGTACAGGGGGGATACTCATAGAGGCAGGCCTCATGGATGTGAGGGTGATGGGTGCGGATATAGACTGGAGGATGGTTGAGGGCACACGGAAAAACCTTCAGCACTATGGTATAACTGATTTTGAGGTTATAAGATCCGATGCCAGGGATCTGAGGCTTGAGGGAGGGGTGGATGCAATAGTGACAGACCCCCCATATGGAATATCAGCATCAACTGCAGGTGAGAGGAGCGAGAAACTCTACAGGGAGTTCCTGAACTCAGCATACTCAAATCTTAAAGAGGATGGTGTGATATGCATGGCAGCACCCCACTACATTGACCTTGAGGGACTCATCGATGATAGGTTCACAGTAAGAGAAAAATACTCCATGAGGATGCACAGGAGCCTCACAAGGATTATAAGGGTTATTGAAACCGTGTAACGGTATCAACACATTTTATGAAGTGAACAGGTGCGGGTTGGCGCCCTCCACCGCAGAGGACTGAACGCTTAACCATAGTCATCCTTTGCACAGAACTGAACACTTAACCATAGTCATCCTTTGCACAGAACTGAACACTTAACCATATATAAGTGTCGGAACTAAAATCTAAAATAACTATTTTCTGAGCACCTGAAAGAGGGATTAATTTGCAGGTTAGAGTACTTGACACCACACTGAGGGATGGAGAACAGACACCAGGGGTTTCCCTTACCCCGGAGGAGAAACTCAGAATAGCACTAAAAATCGATGATCTGGGGGCTGACATCATCGAGGCCGGCTCAGCAATCACATCAGAGGGTGAAAGAGAAGGTATCAGGAGAATCACATCAGAGGGTCTGAACGCTGAGATCTGCAGCTTTTCAAGGGCTGTCAGGGATGACATAGACGCCGCGCTCTCATGTGAAGTTGACAGTGTGCACCTGGTTGTGCCCACCTCTGACCTGCACCTTGAACACAAGCTAAGAAAAACAAGGGAGGAGGTCCTTGAACAGGCGGTGGACTGCACAGAGTACGCAGTTGACCATGGCCTCCTGGTTGAACTCTCAGCAGAGGACTCAACACGTAGCGACATGGAATTCCTCAGGAGGGTATTCACTGAGGGTATAGCTGCAGGGGCAGAGAGGATATGCGCCTGTGACACCGTGGGGATGCTCACACCTGAACGCTCCTATGAATTCTACGGTGAACTCTCAGAACTTGGGGTCCCGCTGAGTGTCCACTGCCACAACGACTTTGGACTGGCAGTTGCAAACTCCCTCGCCGGTTTAAGGGCAGGAGCATCCGAGGTCCACGCAACCATCAATGGCATAGGTGAACGTGCAGGTAACGCAGCCCTTGAGGAGGTTGTGGTTGCACTCAAATCACTCTATGATGTTGATACAAACATCAACATCGAGATGCTCTATGAGACCTCCAGAATGGTCGCAAGGATGACCGGGGTATACCTGCAGCCAAACAAGGCAATAGTCGGTGAAAACGCATTCGCCCATGAATCGGGGATACATGCAGATGGAGTCCTCAAGAAGGCGGAAACCTATGAACCAATAACACCTGAGATGGTTGGCCACAGGAGAAGGTTCGTCATGGGCAAACACATAGGGACCCATGCCCTCAGACAGAGGCTTGATGAGCTTGGAATGAAGGTCGATGAGGATAAGCTGATGAAGATATTCAGGAGGGTCAAGGCACTGGGGGATATGGGTAAATGTGTCACCGACGTGGACCTCCAGGCCATAGCAGAGGATGTTCTCGGGGTCATGGAGGACAAGGTTGTGGACCTTGAGGAGGTCACCATAGTCTCAGGTAACCGGGTGACACCCACAGCATCGGTCAAACTTAGGGTGGATGGTAATGAGGTCCTTGAGGCAGGTATAGGGGTTGGTCCGGTGGATGCTGCCATAGTTGCCATAAAGAAGAGCCTTGAGGACTTTGCAGATATCACCCTTGAGGAGTACCATGTGGACGCCATAACAGGGGGTACAGATGCCCTCATCGATGTTGTTATAAAGCTGAGGCACGGTGACAGGATAATAAGTGCCAGGAGCACCCAGCCTGACATCATCATGGCCAGTGTGGAGGCCTTCCTCAGCGGTGTTAACAGGCTGCTGGCAAATGAGGCAGCTCAGAATCAGAAGGGTGGTTAGGTGAATATAGATATCAGGGGATACCGTGGAACCATTGAAGACCTGGATGAACTCCTGAATGAGATAAGAGGGTTCCCATGCACACTCCAGCTTGTTGATGCCAGGGCCGTTGCAGGGAGTGACCATGCACTCCATGGTGCACTCCACGCCCTCAGGGCCTTTGAGAGGGGTCAGAATATTTCCAGCGACCCTGGAATTGAGATATGCCTACGTATTGCAGGTATCAGGCAGATAAGCCGGGCCCTTGAACTTTTAGGTGTCAGGAAGGGTGAAATGGAGATCTGCGCGATCCTTGTGGACTGCGAGACTGATGTCCAGGAATTCCTTGATTCCCGGTTCCAGAGGGATGACAGGGTCCTTGAACCAGATGAGGATTATCTCAGAAGCCTCTATGGTCTTGGGGAGGAGGTAAAAACAGTTGGAGTTGAGAATGCACTCATAGAGAGGACGACGATGCTCCAGGTTTTATAGTTTATGATGGGGATTTGAGGATACTCCACCTTCATATAACAGAGGAGATGATCTCCGCCATCCTCTCAAGGTTCTCATGGGTGAGGCATCCCACATCCAGGTTCTTAACCTCCACTGCAACTGCACTCTCAAGTATCCTGTCAGGTGAGGGGCATGCTGTGAATATGCTCCTGCCATCTGCTGTTATAAGTTTTCTCAGAGTTTTAACATCCTCCCTGGGGGTGCTGGATGGGATTATAACATTTATACCTCTTTTTTCAGGGTGGAATGCCCCCTCAAGTTTTTCTTTGAGGTAACTGCATGCCCTGAGGGTCTCTGTGAGGTTCCTCCTGGCGACATCAAGTTCGGCGGCAACGGCAGCCCTCACATATGGATCCGCCTTGAGGGCGGATAGTAGCATGTCCTGCTGCACAAACTCTGGAATGGAGGTTGAGATGAACCCGCCACCACCCGCGTTAACGGTTTTTGGAGAGCCAGTGGATGCAATTATAATGTGACTTTTTTTACCATTGCATAACCTTTCAAGGGGGTCAGAGACGCTCCCGGATGCGTCCTCAACCAGGATTGCATCATGGGATCTGCAGATATCTGAGAGTTCTGCGATGGGTTGCTCCGCTGTATAACCGGCGAAGCTTGTGACAAAAACTGCCCTGGCCCCTGTATCTTCAAGACGTGATTCCAGGACTTCAGGGTCAATGATTCCCATCTCTGTCTTGACCGTGAAAACCTCCCTGCCAAGGATCTCAGGTATCCTCTTAAAGCCCCGCCATCCGCCCTGGTCAGGCACGAGGATGGGACCATCGAGCCGGGATACAGTGAGGAGGATTGCGGCATTCCCGCTGCTGAGGAGTCTTGCGTATCTGTGTCCTGTGATCCTCCTGATTTTCTTTTCAGGGTCTGGTATTTCCCTGTAGAGTGCGGCTTTGCAGATGGCTCTTTTTGTTTCAGGTGATGGTTCTCTGAATCTGAGTCTAAGGGGTTCAAGATCCTCCATCATCTCTGCTGGGGTTTCTGAATTCATGATATCACCTGAAGAAGGAGTCCAGGGTTGTCTGCCTTGAAGAACTGATGTCCCGCAGCAGGTTACTCCTCCTTCTGAATGCATCAAGTCCAAGTTTAAGTTTGCTGTCCATGAATTCAAGGGCCTCTTTAAGGCCGTTGAACTCATGTGGCCTTACATTCATGGCGTTTTTAACGTTCTCCCTGACGTTGAAGACACCCAGGGGCACATAGCCCGGGTAGGCCTCCCTGAGTATGATTGCACCTGCCTGTTTCTCTTCCCTGTCAAGGGCCTCAAGGACAGCCATCCTGGCGCTGTAGTAGCAGCCACCAACCCTTGAGTACTCCCTCTTACCCTTCAGTGTTTCATGGTCTGAGAATATCATTGCACGCCCGTCACGCTTTATAAAGGCCTCCATCCATTCATACTGCCACTCTGAGGGTGTGAGGAGTATGAGGTATCTGTTTTTGAGGCTTTCAAATTCATGGACCCTGTAGATGTCCAGGATATCATATTCAAGAACCCTCCTGTGGAAGTGGTCCGCCAGGGTGCTGTCGCAGGCTGTTATTGACCACCTTGTGGGGACAAGCCTCCTTTTCCTGGCATCACCAAGTGCACCCACCGAGAGGGCCTTCTGGATGGCAGAGAATGGGGTTCCCTTTCTGTGGAGTTCCACTATTGCCTCATCTGCCCTGAGGTCGGTGTCGTAGTGGGCCCTTTCAAGTTCACGGTCCCATTTGACGTTCTCTATCTCAAAGTTTTCAAGGACTGCGCTGGGGCCGTGGGGTGTCTGCTCCTCACTGAAAAACAGGCCTCTTGGTTTTCTCCTGAACTGGGCCTCGCTTTCAATGGCCCCTGATGAGAGGGATATTTCCTGGAGCTTCTCCACGAGATGGTTATCAAGGTCCCTGACTCCCACTAGCTGCTTGCCCCTTATGAGGTTGAGGCGGTAGTCTATGATTTCCTCCTGTGTTTTACTCTCGGGTATCCATCTCTCAGGGGAGTCAAATATCTCGACCTCACCCTGGATGGGTGCTATCATGGGTCCAGCGTAGACCCTGGGGTAGTTCCAGCTCCCTATGAATACCGATGGGGGTGTGGCCCCCTCAAACTCCTCTCCCACCTCCACGGACCTCATTTTGAGGTCCCTGGTGAGCCTCTTGAGGAAGGCGTACTTTGACCGTATCATTGTTAAAGCTCTGTTTCTGGATATTTATTGTTTTTATGGTACACCTGACCCGTCATCATATCCCATTGGAGGGACTGGGTTTATTGTTTTTATGACACCTCACTGAAACTTATTCTTTATATCAAGAAAATTCGCATTGTGCTTTTTGACATCTGCTGTACTTCGTTAAAGATAATGAGTATTTCCCTGTTTTTGTTTTTTCTTCTGATCTCATGTACAATATCGTTTATAGTATATTTTTGTATAGGTGTTTTTCACGGTTTCACCAATAATATCTTTTTACCCTGTGTTTTCCTTCCTACTTCATACTTCTCCATTGCATATTGTAGGAACACCTAAGAATGGGGGAGCAGGAAAAATTCTGTATTCCCTTAGAAGAATCATTATGTAAAGAAATGAGGTTTCTCTTTGCCCATCTGGGGGGGATGGTAAGTGCCTATTTTTCCTGTTTAAGCTTGTAATGATGGGATTCATGCTCTTGTCTTAAATCCCACCTTTTATATTTTTCGCCCCTAAAAGAGATAGTAATCTTTTTATACTATAATGTGTTATCATATTATGGTGGTGGCTGTGAGGAGGTTGTTGTTTTTTCTGGCGATCCTGTCCTTTTTCTGTTTTCTGGGCAGTTCTTCAGCTGTGAGTTTATCCTATAATGAGATTTGTGACGCTTCAAAGCTGATCGGAAATTACACCGCACAACATGAAAAAATACCATCACAGGTTGTGATTAACGGTAAGAATGTGTCGGCAGACGACTACCTCTACGCCTCATCCACAACCATCATAAACCTCGATCAGGCTAGGAGAGTTGGCTTGTCATTCAATAGTATGGCCTCCCCGCCCAGTCCAAGTGGAACAGGAACAGGAACACTCCAAAAAGCAGGATACCTGCAGGTGGCAAAGAATGTTAAGGCTTTCATGGAATCCTATGGGAGGTCGCCGAATTATGCCAGCACAGCCATCGGACAAATCCGCCCAGAAAGCCTAATATATGCCAATGCAAGGATAATAAACTTCTACAACAGCACAGGAAGACTACCAAACCATGTAACAGTAAAATATGTTACAGGTAAGGCCGGAACCCTGACAAGGCCAAGGGCAGACTACACCTACACAATACAAGGCTATAATGTCCAGTTCCAGGATAAAAGTACAGGGACAATACAATACTACAAATGGGACTTCGGAGACCAAAGCACAAGCACCCAGAAGAATCCAGTACACGCCTACAAACCAGGAACCTACAAAGCAACCCTAACAATCCAAGCCTATGGCATAACAGACACGAAGACTATGACATTGGAGGTTATGCTTGCAACGGTCCATGTTAATTCCACGGCAACATCCTCTGGGAAGCCCCTAAATTTAACATTTAAAATTCCGCTCAATGACACGGTTAAATGGATTAGTATAGGGGCTATAGCTTCGGGCCTATTCAATGAAACAATATTCCTTGTGGAGGATGGCATAGCATACAAACTAGCCGAGGTCACTAACCCATTCTACCAGGCTAACAGCCAGAGTCAAAGAGAAATAGTCTGGCAAGTCATAGCTGGCCTGAACAGACTCATAGAAATTTACACAAAACTCGGAGCAGAACCTCAAGTGAATGAATATCTCAACAACTTCAATTTAACCCAGGCAGAAAAGACATTCATACTCACAAACTATAACAAGTGCATAGACCCTTTACAGGTCAGTGTGGAGTATCCCGGCGAGGAAAAGGTGACAATAGCCAATATAACATTCCCAGGGAACAAATCAACAAGAACACTCCTCCTACTCTACACAAACGGCCAATACATACACCCACCAGGAGAAACAGGACCCAATATCATAATAAACGACACTCTCATCTGGGAGGCTAGCAACTACGACGCCATCATAACCTACACCCTCGCCACAGGGAAGATAACAAACCAGACATTACAAAAGTGGCTAAACAGGACATACGAACCCGGACCATTAAAGGCAGCCTACGGAACATTCCTAACAGGCCTTGAAGTAATATACCTCCACGATCTCATCGCAGAAGAAGCAGCCACGCGCTATAATGTAACATGGACCAGGACCATGCCAGTGATGGTCTCAGCAGGAGACCACGCCCTCGGAACATGGATAAGCCTCGAATGCAACCACAACATGGCCGTGAAAGCAGAAGGCACACCTGAAAACATTAAAGCATTCAATTATGCGAGAACATCAGCTATAAATCCAATAGAATACTATGTGATGGAGGCCCTCTTCCCAGGATCAGACCCCACAAGCGCGCCCACAACAGGAATAGGCCTAACACTCCTCAACGGCGGGTCACTAAACATCCTCGAAAGCGAGAATTACACGCTTATCAGTGACGGGCAGGGAAGATACCTCATCATAGACCATGTAACAGGGATAGTAAGGGACATGATCTATGCTTTCATGGGAGCATACTGCTACTACCACCAACAGACAGAATGGGCCCGGGAACTTGGCCAAGCCATAATATTCTCTGAAAAGTTAGATTCGCTCTTGGATGGTAATGGCACAGTAAACCTTGAAGGTTTAGATGATAGTATCAAGAAGGCCTATATTGGCCTTGTAATCTCCATGTACATTGCCCTGGAAGGTCCAATGGCTTTCGTTGATATCCTCAATTATGCTCTTGTGGGTCAGGGACTTATAGGACTCAACATGGCAGCATATGCAACAATAATAGCCTACACAGGCCTCCTAAACATCACAGACGATATCAAAGAATTTATCATAGAACATCAAACATACATTCCAAAAGACATTATAGATATTTTACTTACTGTTTTTGGATACGTGTCAAAAGGAGGTGCTGGGGCGATATTAGGGTCAATTGGGTTTTGTATGTGGTTTGGTGATAAAATATTGAGCTTTAGAGATTATTATCTTCCAAAAGAGTATTGGAAGTATATATCGTATCATCGTTCCTGGTACGATGGTTATGAGTTGAGATGTTATGTTGGTGAGGATCATTGTATACACTATATTGAAATACCGAAGAATCCTGATGGTAGTTTGAGGTGGGATGAAGCAGTATATATCTAAAGTGGAGGGGATCTTATTGGATTATGAATCTTGGTATAAGAGGGCTTATCCTCTTATCTGCATAGTTATGTTCCTATGTATTCTTGCGCTTAAGTATCATTGTGATGTTTTGTCCCTAATAGCAGCCCCTTTAGGCTTGTTCACTCTTCTCCTTTTATGCTGGCTCTACTACGAGTTGAAGGAAAAAGAGTATGAAATAAGATGGATGATGGTAATGCTCCTTATAGTGGGTTTAATTGCATCTCCAGGGGTATAACAGGGCTATTTAATTATTGTCGGGACATCAAACCCCTCAGAGTTCAATGCAACGCCTATTCCCATACAATGGAAGCCTCGACAATATAGGGGATATCATGGAAGGTGCTGCGATCACAAGCATAGCATACAGGCTCCTGAACGGAGAAAAACTAAATATTACAAAAGCTGGGAACTACACCATAATAAACTATGATAATGACTACCTGATCATCGACACTGCAACAGGGATAGTGAGGGATGTCAATATCTTTAAGAATGTTATGGGGGCATATTGTTTCAGCCACCTGCAGACAGAATGGGCAGCCAACCTCGCAAAAGAACTACTGAATGAGACCGGTTTGTGGAAGTTCATTGGATTTGCTGGTGTTTCAGGAGCTGAAGTCGTCGGCTTCGAAGGAGGAGCTGAAGTCGCCATCCTCGAAGCAGGAGCCTTGTCAGCGCCGGCGACAGCTGGCATAGGAATAGTTGTTGCAATAGTCGCTTATATCCTCATCGAACATCCTGAGTGGCTCCCATACATCGAAGATGCCATGATGTTACTCTCACCCGCTGGTCTGCCAACATTCATCGCCTACACACTACTAACAGGAGACACACAACCAATACAAAACTATCTTGAAATACTATCAAGACAGTCTGACGAATGGAGTCAAGCGATAAATGAGTATAGAGAAGCCGTAGATACTCTAAGGGTGATTAGCAGTGGTGGTGTTGGTGGCGATCCCGACGATATAGGAAGGGCTATAAATAATTTAGGTAAACTCATGATGGATGAATGGGATCTGTTCAAGGAGGCTTTAAAGGATGGGGATGTTGTGGGCGCCATAAAACATGGAGGCACTATAATAGGCACTGGGATGGCTATTGGAAGCCTATTGGCCTATGAGAATCGTGAAGCAATAGAAGCCTGCATACTAGGATTCAAAAACTACCTAGAAAAGAAGTTGAGAGAGGCTGGAGGATGAACCCCCTTAAGAAAATAAAGGATTGGATAGCCGAGGGAAAGGCTGGATGGCACCTTGCTGGGGGCCGATCAAGCCTAAAACAGGGAAAATACAAAGAAGCCCTCAAAGAATTCAGGAAAGCCCTCAAAGCAAGACCAAACAACCCAGAAATCCTCCACTACAATGCAATAACACTACTAAAACTCAAAAGACCAGAGAAAGCCTTAGAATGCTATGAAAAAATCCTCAAAAACAATCCAAAACTTGCAGAAGCATGGAACAACAAAGGACTAGTCCTCAAAGAACTTGGGAGATATGATGAGGCACTAGAATGCTATGAAAAAGCACTAAAAATAAATCCAAAGTATGCAGGAGCATGGAACAATAAAGCACTAGTCCTCAAAGAACTTGGGAGATATGATGAGGCACTAGAATGCTATGAAAAAGCATTACAGATAAACCCCAAACTTGCAGATGCATGGTACAATAAAGGCTCCGTTCTAATTTACCTTAAAAAATACAAAAAGGCACTAAAATGTTTCGAAAAAGCCATAGAGCTAAATCCAAAAAATTATAGAGCTTGGGGAACTAAAGGAATAACATTACATAACCTTAAGATATATGAAGAAGCATTAAAATGTTATGACAAAGTTCTCCAATTAAATCCACAAGATGATAAAGCTTGGAACAACAAAGGACTAGTTTTCAATGAACTTGGGAGATATGATGAGTCACTAGAATGCTATGAAAAAGCATTACAGATAAACCCCAAACTTGCAGAAGCATGGAACAATAAAGGAGTAGTCCTCAGTGAACTTGGGAGATATGAGGAGGCACTGGAATGCTATGAAAAAGCCCTGGAAATAGATCCAGAAGACGACAAAACATGGAACAACAAAGGACTAGTCCTCGAAGAACTTGGAAAATATGAGGATGCGCTGGAATGCTTTCAAAAAGCCCTTGAAATAAACCCAGAATTCGCTGATGCATGGAAATGGAAAGGCATAATCCTAGAAGACCTCAAAGAACCAGAGGAATCCCTGAAATGCTACAAGAAAGCCCTCAAACTAAACCCGCAAAACAAAACACTATGGTACATGCAAGGAAAAACACTACAAAAACTCGGCAAACACAAAGAAGCACTAAAATGCTACGAAAAATCCCTGAAAATAGACCCAGAATACAAAAAAGCCAAAAAAGCCCTGAAAGAACTCACCATCCAAAAAAATCAACCATAAACCCAAATCCCAGGATCAAAACCTCCACACAACAGGAATAGGCCTAACACTCCTCAACGGCGGGTCACTAAACATCCTCGAAAGCGAGAATTACACGCTTATCAGTGACGGGCAGGGAAGATACCTCATCATAGACCATGTAACAGGGATAGTAAGGGACATGATCTATGCTTTCATGGGAGCATACTGCTACTACCACCAACAGACAGAATGGGCTCGGGAACTTGGCCAGACTATAATATTCTCTGAAAAGTTAGATTCGCTCTTGGATGGTAATGGCACAGTAAACCTTGAAGGTTTAGATGATAGTATTAAGAAGGCTTATATTGGCCTTGTAATCTCCATGTACATTGCCCTGGAAGGTCCGATGGCTTTTGTTGATATCCTCAATTATGCTCTTGTGGAGGGATTTATAGGACTCAACATGGCAGCATATGCAACAATAATAGCCTACACAGGCCTCCTAAACATCACAGACGATATCAAAAAATTCATCATAGAACACCAAACATACATCTCAGAAGATACTGCTCACTGTTTGATCCAGGTTTTGGCATATGTGTTAGTAAGGTATGGTGGTGAAATATTTCAACCAATTGGATGGTGTATGCGGATAGGTGATGGCATACTTACATTTAGAGATCATTATCTTCCCCAAGAATATTGGAAGTATATTTCGATTCATCGTACCTGGATTTATGGTTATGAGTTGAGAAGTTATGTTGGTGAGGATCATTGTATACACTATATTGAAATACCGAAGAATCCTGATGGTAGTTTGAGGTGGGAGGATGCAGTATACATCTAAGCTTTTTCAGTTTTTGGCGTATTTTACGATCCGCGGCAACTATATGGGGCTAAAATTCTCAAACGAACCCTAATGGGGTAGTCTAAGTGGATGATATAGGAGGTGTCTTTTCTTGGATTATGAATCTTTGCTCGATATACTTTATTCCCTTCTTTGTCTCGATATTATTTTATTTTCCATTGGAATTAAACATTTTAATGGTTTGATTCCAATAGCAGACCTTTTAGGCTTGTTCATTTTTTCTCTTCTATTCTGGCTCCAATTCAAATTGAAGGAAAGAGAGGATGAAATACGATGGTTAATGGCCATAACCTTTGTAGTAGGCTCGTCCTTTTCCTGGATGGCAACAGCACTGTAAACCTTGAAGGTTTAGATGATAGTACTAAGAAGGCTTATATTGGGCTTTGTAACCTCCATGTACCTTTCCATCCTAAACCCTCTTTTTCGATTATGTAGGGCCAGCCTCATAGGACTCAACATGGCAGCATATGCAACAATAATAGCCTACACAGGCCTCCTAAACATCACAGACGATATCAAAAAATTCATCATAGAACACCAAACATGCATTGGAGGGGACATTATAGATGGGATTCTTTTTATATGGAGTTTAAAAGAGCTTAGTAGTGAAGGTGTCACCTTGGCAAGTGGTATTTTTTCGATTGCTTCTCTACTATTAGCAGAAGGTGATTTAATTGTGAATGTAAGAACGAATTATCTTCCAACTGAATATTGGAAATATGTTTCTTACCATAGAACTTGGCGGCATGGTTATGAACTTAAAATTTATGTTGGCGAAGACCATTGCATACACTACATTGAAATCCCAAAGAACCCAGATGGTACTTTAAGATGGGATGAAGCAGTGTATATCTGATTAGGAGGATGATATGATGGTAAAGTACATTTTTTATTTTAGTTATTTCCTTTCTTATTTTACTGCTGCATTGGTTGTGGTTAGTCTCCGTTTCCCCTATATTATCAGCAAATTAATTGTCTATTCCATTTACATAGTGAACATGTTTCTCTTAATTTACCTATTAGGCAAGGATGAGTTGGGAAAAACTGAAAATGAAACTGTCAGAGCACTTGGAGGCTTGCTTGTAATTATAGGCTTCTTTGGCCTTGCATAAAAGAAAAGCAGCCCCCCACGCCCAAAAAAACTGGAAAATCTTAGAAAAAACCTATAAAAAATATCACAACTCATGATAATGTTGAAGTCTATGTGGATTTACATTCCAGGATATCCTCAATTATGCTCTTGTGGAGGGATTTATAGGACTCAACATGGCAGCATATGCAACAATAATAGCCTACACAGGCCTCCTAAACATCACAGACGATATCAAAAAATTCATCATAGAACACCAAACATGCATTCTAGAGGATGTTTTCCATGGTATATTAGATATTGCAACTGTTGCCGGTGTCACTGCTGTTATGGGTCCTTTGGGTTTTATAAGTGTGATAGTGGCTGAAGGTGATTTGATTTTAAGGATACGGACTCATTATCTTCCCCAAGAATATTGGAAGTATATTTCGATTCATCGTACCTGGATTTATGGTTATGAGTTGAGAAGTTATGTTGGTGAGGATCATTGTATACACTATATTGAAATACCGAAGAATCCTGATGGTAGTTTGAGGTGGGAGGATGCAGCATACATCTAAGCTTTTTTATTTTTTGGGGTCGTTATCGTGTTTTACAATTTTGTTGGTTTTACTGTTTACGGGTAGTAGGTTGGCTTTACTGCCTACTAGGCCTGAACTACCTATTATATTGTTAACGTGTCTTTTACTGGGAAATATGTTTTTGCTAATCTATTTTCTGTCGAAGAAGGTGTTCAGAGGCGAGGAAAAAGGTGTGATCGAAACACTTTTTGTTATAATGCTCCTAGTAGGTGTACTTCTCCTTTCTCGGCTATATCATTGAGGAGCGTTAAACCCAACAACAAACCAACAAGCCAATACCAAAATAAAGAGGCTCAGGGCATTTCTAGCCTCCAAATAGCAGCCTCCAATCTCATCCCCCATTCCCAGATAACCTGAAAGTGGATCAAACACCACACTACACAAACCCAAAAGGGGATATCAGGTTCCCAAAAAAGCGACTATCAAAGTTTTCTTCTCGGCCTCCACATATTTTATTTTCAAGCATGACAAAATAAACTCCTCAAGAATCATTATGTAAACAAGAATCATTTTATGACAAATACAAAGTTACATAAGATACTCTTTATAGATGAAAATCCCGCGCCCGGAGCAGAGGACGCAGACTATACTATTGGACGGGTGGGCGGGTATAACGGCCATTACTGACATGTGAGTTATGGAGTTGGTTTTTCAGGTGTATTTTATTTCGTTATATTCTTGTATAGAACATGTACAAGTTTTCTGCAGTATCAGAGAAGAACAGACAGATATCATAATAGGCTGCTAGATAAGATGGCGGTTCTAAGCGACCCAGACGATGAAATCATAGACATAATGATTCCAGTGATGGTTTTCGCAGGAACACTCGCCTTCCTCACATACCTAAAAATGAGATGGATTTATCAGGCCTTATAGCCTATAGTGCCTGCAGCTGTATGGTTCGGCACAATAATCGCCATAACACTCATATGGATCAAAAAAAATAAATGATGGGGATAAGATTGAACGGCACAACATATCCTCCTTCTCATACACGTCATCCGTATGATACTACTGCAGGAACATGGTACACTTGAATATAGGGAATAAATGGAAATCTATTTTTCAGAAGGACACTTAGATTGAAATGGGGAGGTCCTATGTACACTGAAAGTATGCAGAGGCATGTCCAGAGGATAGGGTACAATGTGAACCGATTCAGGGGTAACCTTCTCCTTCTGAAGGGCGGGAAGAATCCTGAGGAACTCAAAGAGGAATTTATGGATATCGAACGTTCCTTAAGTGAAATATTCAATGATATAAGGGTTGAAGTCCCGGATCCTGGACTGGAGGGTGCGCACAGCACGATCCTCAGGGCGGCGGGGATTTACAGGGATTCTCTGAGGGAGTTCATGAGGTTCTATGATGATGGTGATGATGACCACTTTGTCCATGCGGGTCTCATGATAAATGAGGCCAATGAGCTCCTCAACGAGGCAGCTTCAATGATGGGTGTCTAGCCAGGGTTTTTCTTCAGCTCTGTTTCTTCTATCTCTTGAGGGGTGGCCTTACTCAGGGGTGTTTAGCTAGGGTTTTTCTTCAGCTCTGTTTCTTCTATCTCTTGAGGGGTGGCCTTACTCAGGGGTGTTTAGCTAGGGTTTTTCTTCAGCTCCTGGCTATGAACCTCATGTATATGAACTCCACTAGCCTCCCGTAGATCCAGGGTACCAGGATGAACATGGTGATACCTATGGCACCTGTGAGTATTCCCAGTAGCCACTCGGGATACTGTTCCGGCCTCCAGGTTCCTATGATGTAGGTGAGGGTGTTCAGCATACCACCGGCAACGGCCATTATGAGTCCGGCCACCCAGTACCTTCCAAAGTCCTCAGCCATTAAATGCCTCCAGGCCTCTATATTTGAACCTCAGCGTATCTGGCTCCTTGGGATGAATTTAAGTGCCGCTGAGTTCATACAGTACCTCTTACCTGTTGGCAGGGGGCCGTCATCGAATACATGGCCAAGATGGGCGCCGCACCTCGCACAGAGGACCTCACAGCGCACCATTCCAAGGCTCCGGTCCTCCCTGAGTTCCACATTGTACTCTGATATGGTGTCATAGAAGCTTGGCCATCCTGTGCCTGAATCAAATTTGGTTTCTGAGTCAAAAAGGTCTGTGCCGCAGCATACGCAGCGGTATATACCGTCACCATGGAAGTCATGGTATTCGCCTGTGAATGGAGGTTCTGTGCCTCCGCACCTTGCAACACGGAAGGCCTCGGGTTCGAGTATCTCCCGCCACTCCTCAACGGTTAATTCGATCTTTTCAACCATCTCAACATTTCCACCTGCAGCGGAGAATATGGGTATTTTTTCACTCATGAGTGGAAATATGTTCTTAAATGTATATTAGATTATATTATAATCATTCATCTTTTTAGAGGGATCTCAGATCCATGACTGCAGTGTTTCATGACCGTCCAATGATGGATGATAAGGGATCGTCTGCGTGTCATTTAAAAGACAATGGAACTCCCCATTCAGACATGATAGATGATAAAAAGATGGTATTTGCGGGAAACTCACCGGGATGGTGATAATGGAAAGAATAATGGAGGATGTCTCAAATTTCAAATCTAATTCAGGCAAATTCAATGGTGCTTGGCGGCTTATCGCTCACAGAAAGCGCCACATGTGTAACCTCAGGTATCTCGGAGGTTATACGCTTTGATATCCTCTTCACAAGGTCCCAGGGGAGTTCAGGGACACTGGCGGTCATTGCATCAAGGGATTCAACCATCCTTATGACCACGAGGTAGCCGAAGTCCCTCACATCACCCTTAACACCGGTCACCATGGTGTCTGTGAGCACAGCAAAGTACTGCCAGAGGCTCTCATGGAGTCCGCTTTCAAGGACCTCCTCCTCCACGATGGCGTTGGCCCTCCTGCATATCTCTATTTTCTCCCTGGTTATCTCACCCACGATCCTCACCGCAAGTCCAGGACCAGGGAATGGCTGCCTCTGGATCATCTCACGGGGAAGGCCGAGTTCAAGGCCAATTTCCCGCACCTCATCCTTGTACAGTTCCCTTATTGGTTCCACTATCTCAAGCACCAGTCCATGGGGGAGTGCAACGTTGTGGTGGGATTTTATCTTACCCTCACTCTCGATCCAGTCGGGGGCTATGGTACCCTGCACCAGGTACCTCGCGCCTATCTCCTCTGCAACGCGTTCAAAGACCTCAATGAAGACCCTCCCGATTATCTTGCGTTTCTCCTCAGGGTCCGTCACACCCTCAAGTTCCCCCAGGAACTCGTCTGATGCATCAATGTATCGGAAGTTAAGCCTATCACTGAAGGTTTTCTTCACGTATTCTGCCTCGCCCTCCCTGAGGAGTCCATGGTCAACGAAGACCGCTGTCAGGTTATCACCTATGGCCTTACCTGCAAGTACAGAGGCCACTGAACTGTCAACTCCTCCTGAGAGTGCTATTATTGCCTTTTCATCACCCACGGTATTTCTTATCTCTTCCACAGCTTTCTGGATAAAATCAGATGGATTCAGCATTAATATCACCGGATAAAAATGATTGGTTTAATTATTTGTGTGGCTCCTATTTAATGTTAAGGTCAGCCTTTTCCATGAAATCTTTGCCTGATGTTGGGTGTCTCTTATGAAACCTTTATATTAGATGTTTCTGCGGACTTCATGGAAGTTTTCAGAGGTTTTTTTTGAAGGTGTTTCTATTGGAGGTTTTCACAGACCTCATGGAAGTTTTCGAAGACCCGGTGACCATCCTGTGTATGGTGTACCTCAGGGTGGAACTGTATACCGTATACTGGCCTTTCATGGTGTTTCATGGCCTCCACCTCACATATGCTTGAGGTTGCAAGAACATTGAAGTCCTCGGGGAGCCTCTTAACCTCATCCTTGTGGGAGGCCCATACGCTCATCCTGGGGCCGAGGCCCCTGAAGATGTCATCCTCGTCCAGTATCTCCAGTTCTATCTGGGCGTAGCTCTCTGCCTCGGCGGTTGCAACCTCCCCACCGTAGGCCATGGCTATGAGCTGGTGGCCCAGGCAGATACCCAGTATCGGAATATCGAGTTTCTGGATGTACTCAACACAGTTACCTGCCATCTCAAGTGATGGGCCGCCACCGAGTATGAGGCCATCTGGTTCCATTGAGATGATCTCATCCAGCGGTGTTGTGTTGGGCACGAGACTGGATGGTATCTGGAGATACCGGAGTGTCCTGTGTATTCTGTGGTTGTACTGGCCGTGATTATTGATGATGAGTATCATAAACATTCTCCCTGTCTGATTCTGAAAATCTATTTATATTTCATTGGATAATTAAATATTATGGAGGCCATGGATATAATTTACATTCTGGTTGCACTTGTACTTGCGGTTGTGGCATTCTATGTTCTTGTCTGGCTGCTGCCGGTTATAGTGGTTCTTATAATCGCCTATGTGATATATGTCTTCCTCAGAGAGGGAAGATGACACCGGAGGGGTGCATATGGCGGTCCCTGATTTTCAGGATATAATGTTACCCATCCTGAGGCTGGCAGCTGAGGGAGAGCAGAGTTTAAATGGGTCCATAGAAAAACTTGCAGAGGAGTTCCAGTTATCCCAGGACGATTTAAACGAACTTATGCCGAGTGGCTCGCCAAAATTCAAAGGCAGGGTTTCATGGGCCAAGACATACCTCAAGAAGGCGGGTCTTCTTGAATCAAGGAAAAGGGGATTTTTTAATATCACAGAGCGCGGATTGGAGATTCTTAAGGGGGATCCGCATGCCATTGACGTTGATTTTCTGATGCAGTTCCCTGAATTTGCAGAGTTTCGTGGGGGATCAGGGAAACCAAGGAAGACCCGTAAAAAGCTTCAAAAAAGGACCAATTCGAGTAGGGAGAGGCTCACCCCTGAGGAGAGACTTGAAAGGGCCTATGATGAACTCAGGAAGGGCCTCGCAGCCGAAATCCTGGATATGGTCAGGAACAGCTCACCTGAATTCTTTGAACGACTTGTTGTGGATCTACTTGTGAGGATGGGTTATGGAGGATCCAGGGAGGATGCAGGGAGTGCCATTGGCAGGCAGGGGGACGGTGGAGTCGACGGAATAATAAAGGAGGACAGACTGGGACTTGAGGTTATCTACATACAGGCTAAAAGGTGGAACAGTTCAGTGTCCCGTCCCGAGATCCAGAAATTTGCGGGTGCACTGCAGGGTAAGAGGGCAGCGAAGGGCATATTCATAACCACATCGAATTTTACGGAAGGTGCAAGAGAATACGTTTCCAAAATTGATAGCAGGATAGTGCTTGTTGATGGGATGCAGATGGCGAACTATATGATTGAACATGGTGTGGGTGTAACTGAGGTGGCCTCCTATTCTGTTAAAAAGATTGATAATGATTATTTTTCTGAATGAGGAGAATCCCTTCAGAGTCTCTGTATTTCACTGTAGGCATAGGTTGCTGCAATTGCCCCCTCTGCACATGCTGTTACCCACTGGTTCAGGCCCCCGGTGATATCCCCCGCCGCGTATACAAGGGGGATGTTTGTCCTCTGCCTTTTATCTGTTATGATGTAGCCGCCATCATCCACCTCAACACCCAGTTCAACTGCGAGCTGATTGAGGGGCTCTTCACCTATGGATATGAATATCCCATCAACCTTCAGGGCCTCATCCTCACCTGTTACACGGTTGTGTATCATGACCTCCTCAACCCTATCATCACCCCTTATCTCGGTTACAACAGAGTTCCATATCACAGGGATGTTCATTTCCTTCAGCTTTTCCTGAAGGTACCTGTCGGCCCTCAGTTCATCCCTCCTGTGGACTATGCTGACGTCACACCCTATGTTTTTGAGGAACACTGCCTCCTGGGCTGCGCTGTTTCCTCCACCAACCATGAGGACCTTCCTGCCCCTGTAGAGTGGGCCGTCACAGGTTGCACAGTAACACACACCCCTTCCAAGGAGTTCGTTCTCGCCTGGCACACCCAGCTGCCTGTGCCTGCTTCCTGTTGCAAAGATCAGTGCGGAGGCCGTGTAGGTGTCCCTTGAGGTCCTGACTGTGAACACGTCATCCTTCTCTATCTCCTTCACTTCCTCCATTTCCCTGAGCTCAGCCACCTTCGTGGCCTGTTTCTTCATTTTGGTGACAAGGCTCATCCCGGCTATCATTTCAAATCCAGGGTAATTCTCCATCATGGGGACCTCAAGGCCCAGTCCACCTGCAGGGCCCTTATCCAGCATGAGAACACGACTTCCCTGCCTTCCACCGTAGATACCTGCTGTTAGTCCTGCGGGGCCAGCCCCTATAACTATTATGTCGTAATCAGTCATCATACCACCTTCAGGTTTTATCTTGGTTTTTGATTGAGATAAAGATTTAAGTAAATGACCTATCTACATTAAAAAAATTAATGGTATATTGTGATTATGAGGTTGTTTAAGGGGACTAAGCTGGATTTAAGTTTGCATTGAAAAAGGTAATATATTTTTGTGAACTAAAAATGTAAAATGAGGTTTCTAGAGTCTTTCCCGGATTTTTGAGTTCAGTATCCTGTTTACAATCTTACCATCGGCTCTACCACGCAGCCTACCCATGGCCTGACCCATCAGGGGTCCCATTGCACCCATACCCCTCTCCTGGATCATTTCATGGTTAAGCTCAATGATCTCATCTATCACAGCCTCAACCTCATCCTCTGTAAGGAGCAGGAGGTCCAGTTTCTCTGCAGCCTCACCTGCTGTTACACCATCATCGGCCATGCAGGCAACTATGTCCCTGAGAGCATCCTTTGACACCTTACCCTCCTCAAGGAGTCTGATGACGTCTCTGAGTTCGTCAATGCCGATACTGTCCATATCATGGCCCTCCCTTCCAAGTTCCCTGAGGGTGTAGGCGAGGAGTGATGCTACCACGGTCACATCAACCCTGAACTCTGCGAGGGCCTCGAATTCCTCAACAAGGTTCCTCTTAACGAGCTGGGATGCCAGGTCATCACTGAGGCCGTACTCTTCTATGAGCCTCTCCCTCTTTTCTGATGGAAGTTCAGGGAGGTTCTTTCTGATCCACTCGATGAATTCCTCTTCTATGCTGAAGAGCGGTATGTCTGTTTCAAGGTACATCCTGCTTGAGGTTGGAAGTGGCCTGAGGTACTGGGTGTTTCCGTCGGGGAGGGCCTTCCGGGTCTCCTCTGGAACGCCATCAATGGCCATCCTGGCACGTTTAGTGACCTCCCTGAGGGCATTCTCTGCTGTCTCCCTATCATGGGCCACCAGGACCACCGCATCATCCTCTGAGGCATCAACAGCATCCCTGAGGGCTTTAACCTCCTCGGGGGTTATACCGTAGGCAGGGAGTTCATCGGTGTGGAATATCCCCTTAACGCCCCTCTTCTTTGCATAGTCAGCCATCTCTGTACCTAAACGTCTTCCGGGCTGTATTTCAGTTCCTATCAGTCCATGGAAGCCCATCAGTTTAACAGCGAGTACTGACTCTGCCGAGGATATTATCCTGGAGGCCGTATCCCTGAAGACCTCTGAGACATCAACCAGATCCCCATCAACCGAGGCTCCCCTCTTCCTGAGGGTGTTTCTTATCTCAACCAGTTTCAGCTGCCTCATGACCTCCCTCTCAACTATCTCCGGGATGAGGTCAAGGTCCTGGACACCCTTCACCTCGACCCTGGCCCCCTCACGTATGGATATGTTGAGGTCCTGCCTTATGGTCCCGAGGCCCCTCTTAACACGGGTGCTCCTGAGCACCTGGCCTATCTGGTATGCGACATCCCTGAGCTGCTGGGGGTCACTGATGGATGGGTCTGTGGTTATCTCAACGAGGGGTATGCCCAGGCGGTCCAGTCTGAATACAACACCATCCTCTGTCTCCCTGATCCTCCTTGCGGCGTCCTCCTCAAGGCAGAGGTTCTCTATTTTAACAGTCCCCTGTGGTGTTTCAAGGTGGCCGTCGGTTGCAACAAGGCCCGTCCTCTGGAAGCCCCCGGTGTTGCTGCCATCGATGACCTGCTTCCTCATGGTGTGGAATTCATCCACAACCCTCATGTTGAGGAGGAGTGCGATTGTAACTGCAAGTTCAAGGGCCTCCCTGTTGAGGGGGTGGGGTGGCTCCTCATCTGCCTCAACCAGGCATGTTCCATCATCGTAGTTCTCGTAGTGGAAGTGGAGCTTCCTCATGGCCTCCTCAAAGGCTGCCCTGTCAAATTTCCCGAGTTCGCTCTGGGTTGGCCTGAGGTTCCTCACTATGTCGTGGTCAGGTTCTGAATCGATAAGTTCTGTTCTGCAAGGGCAGAAGAGTTTGCTCTCTGTATCAAGCTGCTGGTGTATCTCGAGGCCCATTTTGAGTCCTATCTCATCCCAGTTCATCTGATCAACCCCCTGAAGTATGCTATTGATGTCCTATCCTTGATTTCCCCTGCAATGTTATCCATCATCATTTCACGCACCCTTCCTGGTTCAGATGTCTGTCCCAGGACCCAGCACATCTTGACGTAGGCGACCTCCGGGAGCATATCTGCGCAGGGTATGACACCCGCCTGGAGGAGCCTCCTTCCTGTGCTGTAGACGTTCATGTTGACCCTTCCGTTTAGGCACTGGGATGTCATGGCAACAGGGACCCCCATATCATGGGCCTCCCTGAGTACCGGTATCAGTGTGTCGGGGCAGTGCCCGAGACCTGTACCCTCCATGACCAGTCCCTTGTAGCCCCTCTCCAGGTGCCATTCTATGATATCAGGAGACATACCAGGGTAACTCTTTATGAGGGCAACCCTCTCCTCAACTCTGTCATGGAGTTCCAGTTCAGCTGAACCCCTCTTCCTGTAGTCAGCGTCAAGTATTTTGATGTCCCCTGGTGTTACCTCTGCGAGGGGGAGGGCGTTTATGCTCCTGAAGGTGTCCCTCCTTGAGGTGTGCATCTTCCTCACCTTCACGCCCCTGTGGAGGTGGCAGGTGAGGTCATCCATGGTTGCATGCATGCAGACCGTGACCTCAGCTATATCAGAGGTGGCGGCCCTCACCGAGCACTGTATGTTGAGGCTTGCATCCGATGATGGCCTGTCTGAACTCCTCTGGGCGCCTGTGAGGACCACAGGGACTGGAGTTTTGAGCATGAAGCTGAGGGCGGCGGATGTGTAGTGCATGGTGTCGGTTCCATGTGCAACAACAACACCATCTGCACCGGCATCTATCTCCCGGTATACGGCCCTTGCGGTTTCAACCCAGTATTCGGGTTTCATGTTCTCACTGAGGATGTTCAGGACGGCCTTACCCCTTATGTTTGCCATGTCCAGGAGTTCGGGGTTGGCCCGGAGGAGGTCGTCTGCGGTGAAGGCCGGGTGCACTGCACCTGTACGGTAGTCTATTATTGATGCAACGGTACCGCCCGTTGATATTATGGATACATCTGGCAGGTTGGGGTCCTCACTCACATCAACCGGGGGTAGCTCTATTTTTGGCTCTGAACCCCTCTCAATGAGTTCTATTTTTGCGTCGCTGATTTCAACTCCAATGTTGTATCCGTTTTTGAGTTTCAGGACGATGTGCCTGTCATCTGCATCATCTGCACGGTCCAGCACCATGCCCTCATAGGTCACATCGGGTTTCTCCACCCTAACGGTGTCCCCCACATCTATGGAGGCTGATTCAAGGAATTTCCTGGCTGATCCATGGTATGACATTAAAATTCCCCCTCAAGGTTCTTCCTGGCCCAGTCTGCTCCTGCCTCGAGTATTTTAAGGTTGATATCTATTATCTTATCCTTACCAGAGAAGGTGAACCTTATGGCATCCCTGAAGGATTCCTCATCGAGGCCTGTGATTCCAAGGGCCATCATGACACCCAGCATGGCGGTGTTGGCAGCTCTCCCTGTACCGTGTTCCTTTGCTATTTCAAGGGCTGGCACACCTATGGCCCTGAGATTCTCTTTTTTACTGAAATCTGCGGTGGCAGTGTCGTAGAGGACAATACCACCCTCCCTGACATCACCTGCAAATTCATCTAGGGATGGCTGGTTGAAGGCCACGAGGACATCTGGCGTGTCAACCGCCGGTGAGCCCACCCTTTCACCTGATATAACTACTCCGCAGCTTGATGTACCACCCCTCTGTTCGGGCCCATAGGCAGGGTACCATGATGTGTGTCTTCCCTCACTGCAGGCTGCCTGTGCCAGTGTCAGTCCCATGCTAAGGACTCCCTGGCCACCGAAACCTGCAATCTTAACCCTTACCTCCCGGAATTCAGGGTCATCCACAGGGTCTGGCACCGAGTCCTCCTTTATCTGGAATATGCGGTCCAGGCTCTCCCTTGAGAAGTCACTCTCTGATCTTATGAGGGGTTCTGTCTCGGATGAGCGGTCCCTGAAGTTCTTCACGGGGAATTCCCTCTCCATTTCCTCCTTCAGGAACCTTTCAGCACCCTCGGCGTCCTGCCTGAGGTTTGTGGGGCATGGTGATAGTACCTCAACAAATGCGTAGCCCTTCCCATCCCTCTGGATTTCAAGGGCTCTTTTAACAGCTCTTTTGGCCTTCCTTATGCTTTTTGGGTCTGCAAGGGAGACCCTCTCTATGAAAACCGGGGCCTGGAGGTTGTCGAGGAGTTCACACATATGTAGCGGGTAACCTGCATATCGGGGGTCCCTCCCACCGGGACATGTGACTGTCACTTCACCTATGAGGGTTGTTGGCGCCATCTGACCGCCTGTCATACCGTAGACGGTGTTGTTGACAAAGAAGACCGCCATTTTCTCACCACGGTTTGCGGCCTGTATCGTCTCATTGAGGCCGATGGATGCAAGGTCCCCGTCACCCTGGTAGAGTAAGACCACGGGGGTGTCCTATGCACGTGATATCCCTGTCCCCACTGCAGGGGCCCTTCCATGGGCCACCTGGACGTTTCCGCAGTCAAAGTAGTAGTAGGCGAAAACCGCACAGCCAACCGGGCTTATCATTACTGAACGCTCCTGTATACCCAGTTCATCAATGGCCTCACCTATGAGCTTGTGGAGTATTCCATGGCCGCAGCCTGCACAGTAGTGTGTGGCTGTGGGGGCGCTTCCACCCTTCCTCTCGAATACCTCGTGGAGTGAATCTGGTTTCCTGATCACCTTTTTAGTCATTGGATTCCCCCGCGATTTCTCTGATTTTCCTGAGGATGTCCCTCAGTTCTATGAGGTTTCCACCCATCCTGTTTACGAGTTCAACATCCCTGCAGCCTGAGGCCATCTTTATATCTTCCCTCATCTGGCCGCTGCTCATCTCAACCGATATGAAGGTGCAGCCACCCTCTGCAAGTTCCCTGATTCTTTCTGATGGGAATGGGAATAGCGTTATGGGCCTCAGAAGTCCCACTTTTATGCCATCTGCCCTTGCTGTGTCAACCGCGCTCTTCGCAACCCTGCTGCTTATACCATACGCCACGAGTACAATTTCAGCATCCTCAACCATGTATTCCTCGTATCTCACCTCATTCTCCTCCACCGCCGCATATTTTTCCTGGAGGTAGAAGTTGAACTCCTCGAGTTCATCGAAGTCAAGGAATATGGAGGTTACGAGGTTCTTCATGGTTTCCCTGCTGCCGCATACAGCCCAGGATGTGTCCGGCCTGTGCTCCACGGCCCTTTCAGGGAAGCGGAGGGGTTCTGCCATCTGCCCCAGGACGGCGTCTGCAAGTATTATAACTGGGTTCCTGTATTTGTCTGCCAGTTCAAAGGCATCCATTGTGAGGTCGCACATCTCCTGTACACTGTTGGGTGCAAGGACGATATTCCTGTAGTTTCCATGTCCACCGCCCTTCACCAGCTGGTTGTAGTCTGCCTGCTCCGGCCCGATGTTCCCGAGTCCCGGACCTGCCCTCATGACATCCACGATGACCGCAGGAAGCTCAGCACCTGCAAGGAAGGATATTCCCTCCTGTTTGAGGCTCATACCTGGCCCTGAGGATGCTGTCATGACCCTGTGGCCGGCTGCAGCTGCACCGTAGACCATATTTATGGCTGCCTCCTCTGATTCTGCCTGCACAAACTTCCTCCCCACCAGGGGGAAGTACCTTGAGGCCTCGTGGAGTATCTCACTTGCTGGTGTTATCGGGTATCCGAAGTAGCAGTCACAGCCAGCATACATGGCCCCTATTATCACGGCGGTGTTACCCTTAACCATCTGTGTCGCCATCTTCACACCTCTCTATGTGGACCTCTATTGCGTTGATCTCGGGGCAGGTGTAGTAGCAGTTCCCGCAGCCGTTGCATCCCTCGCCACGGTACTCAACGTAGTGGTAACCCCTCTCGTTGATCTTATTGCTCATGTAAAGCACTTTCCTGGGGCATGCGATTATACACCGCTCACATGCCTTGCATTCGACCCTGTTTATTACCGGGTAGGCCTTCTTCATTGGTTTTCACCGTCTCCCTCAAGGTCATGCTGTCTGATCTCAACACGCCTTATCTTACCGCTTATGGTCTTGGGCAGTTCATCAACAAATTCAACTATCCTGGGGTACTTGTAGGGTGCGGTCACCCTTTTCACATGGTCCTGTATCTCCTTCTTCAGTTCCTCTGATGGTTCATATCCCTTTGCAAGCACCACGGTTGCCTTGACAACCTGTCCCCTTATGGGGTCAGGGTAGCCGGTAACTGCGCATTCAAGGACCGATGGGTGGGATATGATGGCGCTTTCAACCTCAAAGGGCCCTATACGGTAACCTGAACTCTTTATTATGTCATCGGTTCTCCCAACGAACCACATGTACCCGTCCTCGTCCATCCAGGCTGTGTCCCCTGTGTGGTAGTAACCGCCGTACCATACCTCTGATGTCTTCTCCGGGTTCCTGTAGTAGCCGTTGAAGAGTCCTATCGGTTTACCATCCTCTGTTTTTATGACTATCTCACCTTCTTCACCCACGTCCACGGGTTCACCGTTCCTGTCCACGAGTTCAACCTGGTAGCCCGGTGATGGTTTTCCCATCGAACCGGGCTTTGGTTCCATCCAGGGGAAGTTTGCTATGCACACAACGCACTCTGTCTGACCGAAGCCCTCCATGAGCTCAAGTCCTGTGTGCTCCTTGAACCTCTCAAAGACCTCAGGGTTGAGGGGTTCCCCCGCTGTCACCGCGTATTCTATGCCTGATAGGTCGTAGCGTGAGAGGTCCTCCTTTATGAGGAACCTGTATATGGTTGGGGGGGCGCAGAAGGTTGTTATGTCATACTTTTCAAGCTTCTCAAGCATTTTCTCGGGGTCAAAGCGATCATAATCGTAGACAAATACGGCGCTTCCAGCTATCCACTGTCCATAGATCTGCCCCCACATGGCCTTGGCCCAGCCTGTGTCTGCGACCGTGTAGTGGAGGCCGTTCTCTCTGACATTCTGCCAGTACTTTGCGGTTATTATGTGGCCGAGGGGGTAGGTGTGGTCGTGCTCTATCATCTTGGGCATACCGGTTGTGCCTGATGAGAAGTACACAAGCAGCGTATCCTTTCCACCGGGGCGGTCTTCAGGGGCCTGGAAGTCCTCCTGGATATCACTGAGTTCCTTCCTGAGGTTTATCCATCCTTCCTTTTCCAGGTCACCGACGATGACCCTTTTAACGTCTGCCCCAAGTTCATCAATGGCACTGTCAAATACATCAGGCACTCCGTCCTCTGCTATGCAGACAACCATCCTTATATCGGCTTCCCTTATACGGTAGATGATGTCCTTCTCCTTGAGCATGTGTGTGGCTGGTATTGCAATGGCGCCTATCTTGTGAAGTCCCAGGAGGGAGTACCAGAAGTCGTACCTTGCCTTTAGGGTCAGCATGACAGTGTCACCCTTCTCTATACCCTCCCTGGTGAAGAAACTGGCTGCCCTGTCTGAGAGTTCCCTGAGTTCACCGAAGGTTATCCTCCTTTCATCTCCACTGTCGTTGCACCAGACGATGGCTGTCTTGTCGGGTTCAATCTCTGCGTAGCGGTCAACCACGTCGTATGCAAAGTTGAAGTTATCAGGTATCTTTATCTGGAAATTATCACGGAAATCCTCGTAGGAGTCAAATTCAACACGGTTAACGAATTCATGTATGAGAGCAGTCATTGGCACACCTCTACATTATTATTGCAAGGAATCTGGCCCTTTTACCGTCCAGGGCCTCCATGGCATGTTCATATGATGAGTCAAAGAATATGGAGTCTCCCTCATTCAGTATTATCTCATTGTCGTGTATGTAGAACCTTATGCGCCCCTCAAGGACGTAGTTGAATTCCTGCCCTGGGTGGCTGTTGGTCTTTGGTTTTCCGTCCCGGGGCTCCACTGTGACTATGAATGGTTCGGCCTTCTTGTGTATGAACTTCTCTGCCAGGTTCTCGTAGCGGTACTGTTTTCTCCTCTCAACCTCCACCCCCTTGCCCTTGCGGGTGACGGTGAAGATGTGCATCCTTGTCTCCTCACCTGTGAGCAGAAGTCCCATGTCAACGCCCATCTTGTGGGCTATCTCAAAGAGTATGCTTGCCGGGATGTCCTCCTCTCCGGTCTCATAGCGGCGGTAGGTTTCCACGTCAATGTTCAGGTAACTGGCCATTTCATCTTCTGTGATTTCTGAAAGTTCCCTCAGTTCCCTTACACGGGAACCAATCTCCTTACTTTTCTCTTTCATGGTTACACCTCATAAGTGCCAGAAAAAAATAATAATGATTATTAATGATAAATGTCTTCTGCCTTAAATACATTTCTCCTCCTTTAATGATTTAAGTTACACATAATAAAAATATATTGAAAGGAGGTCTTTTCATGGAGATAAAGACGGTCAGAATAGAGCCCCAGGAGGACCTGAACCTGATACTCGGGCAGAGCCACTTCATAAAGACTGTTGAGGACATATATGAGGCCATTGTGAACACGGTTCCCCAGGCAAAATTTGGGGTGGCATTTGCCGAGGCATCCGGGGACTGCCTTGTGAGGCATGCCGGAAATGATGAGGAACTTGAGGAGCTTGCAGCAGAGACCATGCTTGAAATTGGAGCAGGACACTCTTTCATAGTGTTCCTCAGGGAAGCATTCCCCATAAACGTGCTGCAGCGGATAAAGAATGTGCCGGAGGTTGTTAACATCTACTGTGCCACCGCAAACCCTGTTGAGGTCATCATTGCCGAGACAGAGCAGGGGAGGGGGATCCTGGGGGTCATAGATGGCAGCAGACCTGAGGGTATAGAGGATGAGGAGGATATCGCCGAGAGAAAGAGGTTCCTTCGCCTTATCGGATACAAGTTTTAGTGGAGCCACATAGTCAGGGAGGGCCAAAATTATATTAAACACCCCGCCCAATAATAATACGGGGGTTGTTTAAATGTCAGATACAGTGGTTTTTGTTAAGGAGAGCGGAAACAAAAATAAGGGCGAAAACATCTTTGAAATAAACCAGAACAGGGTCCGGATGAAGGAAAAACAGAAAGGTACACTCTCAATAACCTTTGAAAGTCCGGATAAGGGGGACATAGAGGCCGCAATGGCATTTTTTGAATCAATGACTGATATGGAACCTCTCACAATGAATATCGCAGATACCGGTGAGGTTAAGGCCTACTTCAAGGGGACAGCACCCTTCAGTCAGACTGAAGAGGAGGGAATGACGGTCTACACCTACGGTGTGACCATCCAGGAACTGCAGGAGTAAAAATTTAAATTCATTTTTTAAATTTTCATTGATCCTTGGGGTAGGTCCACTCCTCAAAGATCTTGTAGATTTTGTCAGGGTCACTGAAAACCTCTGTTTTGTCCATCCTTGATATCCTCTTTACGTGTTCAACGTCCTCCCTGGTTATTTTGAGTTCCAGTTTCTTACCGTTTGGAAGTGTCGTGATAACCTTCCCCTCACTGTAATCCGATGGCATGATGTAGACAGGGACAGAGGCCTTCTGGGCCATTATAACGGCATTTGTAACAAGGGTATCCCCTATCCTCAGGGATATCTTGGCTGTGCTGTTGGAGGTGCAGGGAGCCACAAGTATGAAGTCATACTTACCAAGCTGGACCTGGCCTGCAAGGAAGGGTGAATTGGCGTTTATTTCAACCCATTTTCTGTCAAAGCTGGTCTCAAGGTCCCTGTAGAGGCCATAGTACTTGACAACCTGGTCACCTGCCTTGGATATAAAGACGTCGATTTTGATATGATCCCCATAGATCTTTTTGATGTCCTTCATTATTTCGTAGGTTTCAGTAAGTTTCTCCCCGGCCCCGGTGATACACCAGGCAACAGTCAGTTTTTCAGTCATGGTTCATAATATGTTGGAACTTATTAATCAAATTTGGGTTGCATATGATGTCATGATCATGTGATAGCATGGAGAGCTTTGACCCGTGATCCGAGGATAAATCGACGATTCTTTTGTCTGGCATTCAACCAGGAAAACCTTGAAGTGGGATTCAGGGATTTTGAAATGATTTCATGACCATTAAACTCTAAAAAACTAATAAGTGCTTTTAATACCTTAAATGGCCTACTGCACAGGGCACTGAAATTACATTTCAGTAGCTGATGTGTTGTCCAGCTAAAGTCACCTTCTTATAAGTTCCAGAGCCTATGAAGCCCTGGCTACGCTTACCTCAATCCACGATCACACCATCAAGTATCCTTATGGTTCTTGAGGCCATCTCAGCCACATGGGGCTCATGGGTGACAACAACAAGGGTAACCCCCTCCTCATCCTGAAGCTTCTGAAGCATCTGGAGTATATTTCTGCTTGTCTTTGAGTCAAGAGCCCCCGTAGGTTCATCTGCAAGGATTATTGACGGGTTATTGGCCAGGGCCCTGGCAATTGCAACCCTCTGGCGTTCACCACCAGAGAGTTCCGTGGGCCTCCGGTCAGCCTTATCACCGAGGCCTACCTGTTCAAGGAGCTCCATTGCACGCTCCTCCATGTTAACGTGCTTCACAGCAAACATGGGTATCTCAACGTTTTCAAGGGCGGTGAGGCTGGGTATGAGGTTATGCAGCTGGAACACGAAGCCTATTTCCTCGGCCCTTAAACGACTCAGGTCCCTCTCCTCTGAAAGATCCCTTCCAGCGACCTTGATGGTGCCTGAGTCAGGGACATCAAGGGCGCCTATCATGTTGAGGAGGGTGGATTTACCTGAACCTGATGGCCCCATGATTGAGATGAACTCACCCATTTCAACTTCAAGGTCAACACCATTAAGGGCCCTTATCTTACCCCCATCAAAGCTCTTCTTAAGGTTTCTCACCTCTATGGCCTTCATGGAACCACCTACTCGTACCTCAGTGCCTCTGTGGGGGCGAGCCTTGATGCCCGGTAGGCAGGGTACAGTCCGCCGAGAACACCCACGCTGAGGGCGACTGCAAAGGCCCTCATGAAGATCTCAGGGCTGTATACTGGCTCTATGAATCCCCTCATTCCAAGCTCAAGGAGCACCTGTATGGCTGCAACACCAAGCACTGAACCCACAATACCTGCGATCACAGTCAGAACCACAGATTCCCCGAGTATCATAACGAGAATCCTGCGGTCCCTCCAGCCGACAGCCTTCAGAACTCCGATCTCCCTTGTTCTCTCAAATACAGACATTATCATGGTGTTTATAACTCCAATTCCACCTATTATTATGGCGAGGAGTGATATGGCCCAGGTTGCGGTGTCTATGGTCTGCAGGCCCTGGTCAACGCTCTGGAGGTCCTCAAGTGAGGCTATGGTTGTGAGGTCATTGTAACGTTTCTCGATGCGGTCTGTGACGTCCTCCACCCTTGAATTTCTGGTCATTTTAACGTAGATCATGGTGACCTTACCCTCCTTCTCCTCTATTTTCTGGAGTTTTTTGAGTGAAATAAAGGCCCCTCCGTCCTGCTGCATGTCACCGGATTCAAATATCCCGACGATACGGTACTCACGGTTCTTTATCTTTATTGTATCACCAACGCCCTTGCCATGGTTCTCTGAGGCCACCTTACCGATTATGACCTCATCTGCATCTGGATCCGTCAGGGTCCTGCCATCAGTTATCTTTATCTGGCTCATGTTTATCTTGGCAGGATCTATCCCTATCAGTACAAAGTAGGGGTTGTCGTCAAGGGGCTGTACAGCCATGAGTATTCCAACAGCGTCCTCGACCCCGCTCACGTTCCGCACCTTATCCACGTATTCCTCATCTATCTTGCTGAAGAACATGTCCGAGACATTGGACTCCACAATCGTGAAGTCGGCGCCACCCGCCTTGAGGGTGTTCTCTGTTGATGCCTTCAGGCCCTCGGTTATCACTCCAAGGGTTACAATGGTTGCAATTCCAATCGCGATACCTGTTATTGCAAGGAGACTCCTTGCACGGCTTCTGAACGGATTCTTCAGAATGAGTGTTATGAACCTCATGTTTAGGTATATGAATCCGAACCTTAATAATGTTGACTAATCCAAAAATAAATAATTTGAGGGGTTTCAGGACACTTTTTCTGTTTCAGGGATCAAAATGGTAAATATTAAAGAATAGGTGGATTTTCAGGACATCTTTCCTGCCCTTAGAACCTCAAATGCGTCCAGGTCCACAGTGCCTATGGTGCTGTAACATTCGGCTTCTGGCATCTTCTCAAGTTCTTCCATGCTTATGTACTTCATTTTATCAAGGCCACGGATAAAGTACCTGAACTGGGGTCCAAGCCTTTCCCTCAACCTGTAACCCTTTCCAATGTTTATGAAGTACCTTCTTTTCACCTCATATTCCCCGGTGAGTTCATGGATTCTGTTAAGAAGCCTCCTTGTGGGGTGCCTGTAGGTGCCGTTCTCCATTGCTATTACAATGTCCACATGGGCACCGAGTTCATCTGCAAGTTCCCTCTGGGTTTTACCTTCACTGATCCTGTAACCCAGCACAAGAAATTTCAGTTCATCTTCGCCACTCACGATTTCCACCTCCGTTGAATTTATTATGGGACACCACTATAAATACTTTTTTATAAAAAATTATTATTAAAATTTCAATTAATCCGATAAACGTAATAATAAATTTCAAAATATTATATTATAAATGATTATATCCATGACTGTGACAATATTTAATAGTTGAATAACACTGGGTAACAGTAAATAATATAAACATGGAGTAGATTATTAACTGGTGGTGGGATCATGGGACCTGAGTCATGGGTGATAATAGCTGCCATATGCCTCATAGGCGAAATGCTGACCGCGGGATTCTTTCTTCTCTGGTTCGCCTTCGGGGCACTGGCAGCAGCGGTACTTGGATACCTTGGATTCGATACAACGGTACAGTTTGTTACATTCATTGTTGTTTCAGTTATCCTCCTTGCTATTTCAAGGCCATTCGCCGCGCGCATAACAGGTGAGCCATCAAAGAAGGCGGTTGCAGATAGACTCATAGGAAGGGAGGGAACCGTGACAGAGGCAATCACACCCCAGAGCTCTGGTCTTGTGAGGGTCGACGGTGAAACCTGGAGGGCAAGGTCAGACGCGGCTCTTAAAGAGGGTGACAGGGTGAAGGTGAAGGCAATTGAGGGAGTTAAACTCGTTGTTGAAAAACTGGAGGAATGAAAGATGCTTCTTGAAATAATAATTGTACTTGTACTCCTTGTACTGGCATTCAAGAGCCTGAAAATACTCAGACCCTACGAGAAGGGTGTTGTTGAAAGGCTCGGTAAATATCAGAGGACAGTCGAAAGCGGCCTCGTTGTTATAATCCCGTTCATAGAGGCCATAAAGAAGGTTGACATGAGGGAGCAGGTGGTTGATGTACCACCACAGGAGGTCATAACCAAGGACAACACAGTCGTTGTTGTGGACTGCGTCATATTCTATGAGGTGGTTGACCCCTTCAATGCGGTCTACAACGTGGTTGACTTCTACCAGGCCATAACCAAGCTGGCCCAGACAAACCTCAGGAACATAATAGGGGACCTTGAACTGGACCAGACCCTCACATCAAGGGAGATGATAAACACCCAGCTCCGCGAGGTCCTAGATGAGGCCACAGACAAGTGGGGTACCAGGGTTGTCCGTGTGGAGATACAGCGCATAGAACCACCCGGAGACATAGTTGAGGCCATGTCAAAGCAGATGAAGGCCGAACGTATGAAGAGGGCGGCCATCCTCGAGGCAGAGGGTTACAAGCAGTCAGAGATAAAGAGGGCTGAGGGTGATAAACAGGCAGCCATCCTTGAGGCAGAGGGTAAGGCCGAGGCCATAAAGAAGGTTGCAGACGCCAACAAGTACCGGGAGATAGCCATAGCAGAGGGTCAGGCCAAGGCCATACTCTCGGTTTTCAGGGCAATGCACGAGGGGGACCCGACGAATGATATAATAGCACTCAAATACCTTGAGGCCCTTGAGAAGGTTGCCGATGGAAGGGCCACAAAGATACTTCTCCCTGTGGAGGCCACAGGTATTCTGGGTTCAATTGCAGGGATCTCAGAGATGCTCTCTGACCCCTCAAGGGCATCTGAAAAAACATCGAAAAAATCTGAGCCATCAGAAGCAGAGAAAAAACCAGCATCCCCAGAATTTCAGGAAAAACAGTGAATAATCACCTTTTATTTTTAGCTGGTGTTAGTTATAAATATCAAGCTGAACATAATAAGATTCGGGAGGTGTAAGGTATGAAAGAGGATGTTTTCTATGGAAAGGGCATGGTCCATGTGAAGGAGGACTATCCTGACATCTACGAGGCAGTTGTTAAACTCAACGAGGCCGCCTACACAGGGAAGGTTCTTGACTACAAGACACAGAAACTCATAGCCCTCGGGATAACAGCTGCAAACTCAGATGACCGTGCGGTTAAAAAGCAGATACAGAGTGCCATAAATGAATTTGGGGTTACAAGGGATGAGATTGTTGACGTTCTCCGTGTTGTTCTCCTCACATCAGGTAATCCACCCTTTGTGAAGGCAATGAGGATTCTTTATGAGGTCCTTGGGGACTGATTAAATTCTTTTTTAAATTAAGGTATTCAGTTTTTTATTAATCAGCTCTTGAAAATCACCTTTTGCAAAAATTAGATAAATATTCTTAAAATTTAAAAATAGAAAAGAAGTATTTTTTTATTTATCTTGTTGTGAATGTTGATTTGAAATCTACTGCCATCATGTTACCTGTGCTGGTCTTAACTGCAGTCCTTGGAACAGTGATGATGTACCTTGTACGGGCACTCCAGCTTCCAACTGGTTTTATGTAGAGCCTGTTGCCACTTATTCTCTTACTGATGGGCTTCAGCCGGCCGGCAGATGTTTTTACAGTTATTGATCTGTAGCTGGGGCCGGCAAGTATGCTGTTACTGAATGTTATGACAATTACTTTGGTCCTTGAAACACCTGTTGCACCACTTCTGGGATCAATGGCTGTTACTGCAATGGCAGACGTGAAATTTGATGTGAAGTCCACTGATAGGGTGGTTCCTGCAATATTTTCTATGGCATTCACAGGTATTCTGACTGTGAACTTGACACCGGGATCCCAGCCTCCAACGGGTGTTATGATGAGCCTGTTGCCGCTTATACTCTGGATGATTGATTTTAGAGCACCTGTAGATTTTCTGACTGTTATACTGTAATATTTAGTTCCGGCTATGATAATGGAGCTGAAGGTTATTACAAGGCTTTTTGTCCTTGAAACGCTCATGGAACCGTTTGGCGGATCCATGGATACCACTTTAAGTTTCTGCAGAGGATCTCTGATGAGCGGAAGGCTGTCGGCTCCACCGCTAAAGGTGTAGGGAGTGTCCCCGAAGTTATCCCCATTTTTATCCTCCCCGGTGTAGTCGCTCCAGTAGTTACCTCCAGTGGGCCGCGTGAGATTGAAAACATTGGTTAAACCACCTTCATTTTCCGCCTGAATACCATTGTTTATGAAGCTGTTTCCATAGACCCTGTTGCCCTTGCTGTAAGCTGATATAAGTAATCCCACTGAATTGTTCAATAAAAGATTACCATAGATTGTATTGAATGAACCCGTGACATGTATGCCCCTATTGCCGCTAAAGCTTATTTTATTTCCCAGAATGGTGTTGTTACTGGAATAGTGTATAAAAATACCATCATATCTGGCCATGTGTACCCTGTTACTCTGAATGGTGTTTTTACTGGACTGCAACAGGAAGATACCATAGTCATCATCGCTTATGTTGCAGTTTTCGATCCTTGAACTGTTTGTATTTGCAAGTATTATTCCATTACCACATTTTGAGAGGGCAACGTTTTTTATGGTTACATTCCTGCAGCCCACAAGTGCAAGGTAGCCCATTTGGATTCCATTGTAGACCCTGTTGGAGATTCCAGTGAGATAATAGACTGGTTTACCGTCAATGGTATTTGAGGTATCTATGTTCTGGATAAAATGGCCAACTGAGTTGTCCCCTCCCCCAATTTTAATGGCTCTAGATGCGTTGATGATGGAGTTACTCCTTAAGACACTGTTGAGTGAGGTCAGAAGGCAAATAGCATTCTCTGTTATGTCCTCTATCCTGTTTTCTCTGATTACATTTGAAGGTGAGAACCCAGCTTCGATTCCGTTGAGACAGTTTCTTATAATGTTACTGGAAATTGTGTTTTCAGCTGAGGATTCAAGAGAAATTCCGGATCCCTCACTGCTTATATTATTTCTGGATATAATGTTCCTGTTTGATGATATTAGAACTATTCCACCAGTATTATCAGTTATTTCATTTTCCTGGATCACGCTGTTATCGGAGTCCATTAGCCAGATTGCTATATCGTTGTGTCTTATGACGTTCTTTGTCAGGTTACACCAGCCAGCAGATGAATATATTCCATGAGTACCATTGATCAGCGTAAAACCGTTTATTTTTGACCCATTGGCCGTTATATTTATTACAGGTTCTCTGTCACGCCATCCATCTATTATTACTGTTCCGTTTGCTTTCAGAGTTAAATTTTCTCTGTTTATAACTATGTTTTCTTCATAAGTTCCAGCATCCACCACTATAGTATCCTGAACTTCACTATCGTCTATAGCCTCCTGGATGGTCATATAAATTTTTCCAGTTCTTTCATTCCGTGAAACAGCTGCTGAAGTTCCAGAAAAAAACAAAACAAACAAAAAAGCCACAGCCAGCAAAGAGCAAAATTTGACGTACTTCACATTCAACCCCCCGAAACAAATATTATATTAATATCTACCTCCATTTAGATATAGATTATACTAAAATCAATAGCCGGTAAGATATGTGATGATATCATGATTTTCTGATTTGGATTATCTGCATCATGTTTACCGGATATCAAATTCCAGCTTAATCTAGCTTAATGGACTTAAATTCAGACATACACAAATGGTTAATGACACTAAAATCGTGCATAAACAGATTTATTCATGGAACCAACAGTAAACTTTTTAAGTGACCACATCAAATGTAGTAGTACATAAACCGCTATTTTTAAGGGATACGATCCCATGGATGTGGCGTAAAGCCGAACAGAATAGAGGTGTAAACAATGTACAAATATGTTAAAGACGCATGGAAAAATCCAAAGGACTCCTATGTAATGGAGCTTATGTGGGAAAGGGCCCCAAAATGGAGAAGGGACCCTGTAATTAAAAGGATTGAAAGGCCAACAAGAATAGACCGTGCAAGATCACTTGGTTACAAGGCAAAACCTGGATACATAATCGTGAGGACACGTGTGAGGCGCGGTAGCCAGAGAAAAACCAGGTTCAAGGCAGGTAGAAGACCCAAAAGAATGGGTGTTAAGAAAATCACAACTGCAAAGAGCATAAAGAGGATCGCAGAGGAAAGGGTTGCAAGGAAATACCCCAACATGGAGGTCCTCAACTCCTACTGGGTCTGGGAGGACGGAAAATACAAGTTCTATGAGGTCATCCTCGTTGATCCAAACCACCCAGCAATAAAGAATGACCCCAAAATAAACTGGATCTGCGAAAAGCAGCACAGGGGACGTGTGTTCAGGGGCCTCACAAGTGAAGGTAAGAAGAACAGGGGCCTCCGAAACAGGGGTAAAGGGGCTGAAAAGGTAAGGTAAAGCCCCACTCAATTAATTTTTAGAGGAAAATGATACACAACATCTCCTACCGCCTAATGGTTTACGGTACCGAGGACGAGGAAAAGGTCCTTGAGGCCCTCAGGAACATAATACCCGGTGCAGCACCAGAAAGGGAAATGGCAGAGGGCTACCATGGAAACCCCATCACAGTTTTAAGGGGCAGGGTGGACCGCAGAAGGGCTCTCAGAGAATTCATGGAAAAATTCATTGAAGTCTTCAGGGGCAGAATGGATGAACTCGAGGGCAGGTTCGATGAAAACGGTAACCTGTTCATCCGACTGGATAAACAGGAGGCCCTTGAGGGGATCTGGAAACCTGTAAGGCACGGTGATGCAATACACCTCAAGATCAAGGTGGAGGCCTACCCTGCAAAGAGGGATGTTGCAGCTGAGAATATAAGGAAATTACTTGAATAATTGAGTCATCCAGCCAGATGAATTCTTTAACTTCCATTAGGATGCTCAAATAACCGATTTCAGCGGGTTCAGATGAAATTCTTTGACTTCAAGGAGGATGCTCGAATAAGTGGGTCATCTAGGCAGATGAAATTCTTTGACTTCAAGGAGGATGCTCGAATAAGTGGGTCATCTAGGCAGATGAAATTCTTTGACTTCAAGGAGGATGCTCGAATAAGTGGGTCATCTAGGCAGATGAAATTCTTTGACTTCCATATTCAGGCAGGTGACCATGATTTCAGTCTGAGACTTCTTGCTGAGGCTTCCCGTCTTGGTTACCAGGGGGCTGTCCTGGTCTGTTCCGATGAGACCTACAGCAGGCTCCAGCCAGAGATTGAACTCCTGAGGGATAACCCTGCAATCAGTGGCCTTGAGGTGGCAGCCGGTGTTATGATAAACGCCTCGAACCCCCAGGATATGAGGCGCAAGGTTAACCGTTTCAGGAGGAAGGCCGACGTTGTATACGTTTCAGGGGGTGACCTGAAGGTGAACCGCGCCGCCTGTGAGAACCCCCGGGTGGATGTCCTCTCTGCACCCTACTCCTCAAGGAGAGACGCTGGCATGAACCATGTCCTCGCAAGGGAGGCTGCAAGGAACAGGGTTGCAGTTGAACTTGTCACCACTGATATCATGGGCTCATGGCTCAAGGTAAGGGCGAGGGTTCTTGAGTACTTCAGGGACATCCTTAAACTCCACAGAAAATTCGATTTTCCACTCTTACTCTCAAGCAGGGCATCATCAATATATGACCTCCGCACACCCCGTGACCTCATGAACCTGGCAGGGTGCTTTGGGATGAGTACCCGGGAGGCCGGGAGGGCCCTATCATCAACACCATCATCCATAATCGAATACTCACGCAAACGCTCCCTTATGATTGCAGATGGTGTGAGGCTTGTGGAGGATGAGGAAGAGGACTGAACACAGCCAACGGAAGAACTGGAATAGGAAGGAAAGGCTTGTGGATGACGAAGAACAGGACTGAAACCCGGTGAAGACATGAGAATGAAGATACTCCCCCCCACACTCAGGAACCCAAAGAGGTACATCGCCTTTGAACTGATATCTGAGAGGGAGCTCTCAAGGGATGAAATCGTATCCGCCATATGGGACAGCTGCCTCAAACTCCACGGCGAATGTGAGACATCAAATTTCCGTTTATGGCTCATGAAACTCTGGCGATGTAGTTTCCCGGATGCAGTAAGGATGAGGGGGGTGCTTCAGTGCCAGAGGGGTTACGAGGGAAAGGTCATGGCTGCCCTCACAGCTGCACACCACCACAGCGGGGCAAGGGTGGTATTCCATATACTGGGACTCTCCGGAACGGTGCGCTCTGCAACACAAAAGTTTATTAAACCTTCCAAGAAAGATAAATACTGACTGATTTGTATCACATGTCTCATGATTACCAGATTTATCCATCAATAAAGAGAGGTTAGAAAAATGCAACCACTTCAAAGTGCAGGATACGATAGGGCCATTACGGTATTCAGCCCGGATGGCAGGCTATTCCAGGTGGAGTATGCAAGGGAAGCAGTTAAGAGAGGAACCACTTCTCTTGGAGTAAAATCAAAGGAAGGAATAGTTCTTGTTGTGGACAAAAGGCCCACAAGTAAACTGGTTGAGCCAAAATCCATAGAAAAGATATTCCAGATAGATGAACACATAGGGGCCGCAACATCTGGGCTGGTGGCAGATGCAAGGGCCATAATTGAAAAGGCAAGACTCGAGGCCCAGATAAACAGGATAACCTACAATGAACCCATAAGGGTTGAAAGCCTTGCCAAGAAGATATGTGACATGAAACAGATGTACACCCAGCATGGAGGTGTCAGGCCCTTTGGAACGGCCCTCATAATAGGTGGTGTAAACGGGAAGGGCTGCAGGCTCTTTGAAACAGATCCCAGCGGGGCCCTCATAGAGTACAAGGCCACAGCCATAGGGGCCGGTAGGCCAGCGGCCATGGAGGAATTTGAGAAGAAATACACTGATGATATGAACCTGAACCAGGCAATAGAACTGGCCCTCGATGCGGTCTATGAGGCAACAGAGGGCAAAACAACACCTGAAAGTGTTGAGATAGCTGTTATAGAAGCCGCAGATAAGAAGTACAGAAGGCTTCCTGATGATGAGATCAGGGACCATGTTGAGGAACTCCTGATCAGGAAGGAAAAGGAGGAAGAGGAGTAAAAAATGGTCAGCCTTGAAGATGCGGTTATCGCCCGGCTCGAATCCCATGGCGAAAGATTCGAAATTCTAGTGGACCCTGACCTTGCAGCTGAATTCCGGAGGGAGGATTCAGAGGTCAGTGTTGAGGATGTTCTGGCGGTCCAGGAGGTCTTCAGGGACGCCAGAAAGGGTGATAAGGCATCTGAGGAGGCCATGAGGAAGGTCTTTGAAACAGCGGATCCTCTTGAGGTAACACCCATAATACTTCAGAGGGGGACAATACAGCTCACTGCAGAACAGAGAAGACAGATGATAGAGGATAAACGCAAAAAAATCATCAGTAAGATTGCACGTGAAGCTATAAACCCCCAGAACGGACTTCCTCACCCTCCAAAAAGGATTGAAAAGGCAATGGAGGAAGCAAGGGTTCACGTTGATCCATTCAAAACAGTTGATGAGCAGGTCAACATTGTCCTGAAGGCCATAAGGACCAAGATACCCATAAAATTCGAGAAGGTCACCGTTGCCATAAAGATACCAGGCGACAGGGCCGGCCCAGCCTACGGTGTGATATCCAATTTCGGAAAAATAAAGAATGAAGAATGGCAGAGTGACGGGTCATGGATAGCGGTGGTTGAGATACCAGGGGGTCTTCAGGATAGTTTCTACCAGAAAATCAATGAACTCACCGGCGGTAACGTTGAGACCAGGATTATCAAGTAAACCCTCATCTCCTTTTTCGCCTTCAAAAAACAGGGAGGCATAATGTGTTACTCGTAAATGAAAAGGACCTGGTTGTCCCAGGTCAGGTTCTGGCAGAAAATGATTACTACCCGGGCAGGGGGACCTTCAAAGAGGGTAAAAAAATATGTTCATCATTCGTTGGACTTGTTTCTGTCAGAAATAAGAAGATAAACGTGATACCACTTCAGAGCAAGTACATCCCCAAAAGGGGAGATGTGGTGATCGGTGAAATCACTGATATAAGGTTCTCAATGTGGGGCCTGGATATAAACTCCCCCTACAGCGGGCTCCTGCCGGCGTCAGAGGTTTTCGGCAAGGAGAAAAGGGAACTTGAGAACGTCTTTGACATAGGCGACGTGCTCCTTTTAAGGGTAGTTGATGTGGACGAGGTCAAAAAGGTTAAACTGGGCCTTAAGGGCCGCGGGCTTGGAAAGTTCAGGGACGGAATTCTGGTATACATAACACCAACAAAGGTTCCAAGGCTCATAGGCAAAAGGGGATCCATGATAAACATGGTCAAGGAGAAGACCCACTGTGATATCGTTGTGGGCCAGAATGGAGTCGTCTGGATAAAGGGCGAACCCGACATGGAGAGGATAGCCGAGAGGGTTATATTGATGATAGACCGTGAGGCCCACACATCAGGACTCACAGACCGTGTAAGGGAGCTTCTGGACAGACTCACCGGCACTGAACCCAAGGACCTGGATGAGGATGATGGGTCTGAATTGGCTGAACCGGAGGCTCCAGTTGAGGATGCCGAGGAGATGAAAGAAGAAACAGAAAACCCTGATGACCTAGAAGAAGATGAAGAGGAATTATCCGAGGCCGAAGAGTCAGGGCATGAAGAAGTTGACGATGAAAATAATTCCGAGGAACAGAGGTGATTGGTATCATCACACAGGATCAGTTGAAAACCTCCCCCAGTGTCAGGGAGGATGGAAGGGCATTTGATGAACTCAGGCCCCTGAGAATTGAGGCTGGAATACTTGAAAGGGCTGACGGTTCATCCTACCTTGAATTTGGAGGTAACAAGATACTTGTAGCTGTTTACGGGCCAAGGGAGGCACAGATAAGGAAGCTGCAGCGACCTGACCGGGCAGTTATAAGGTGCAGGTACAACATGGCACCATTCTCTGTTGAGGAGAGAAAGAGGCCTGGTCCCGACAGGCGCTCTGTTGAGATTTCCAAGATAACCGCGGAGGCCCTGAGGCCTGCACTGATACTTGAAAAGTTTCCAAGGTCCGTCATAGATGTCTTCATAGAGGTCCTTGAGGCAGAGGGCGGTACGAGGTGCGCGGGTATCACAGCGGCATCTGTGGCCCTTGCAGATGCCGGGATACCCATGAGGGACATGGTTGTCGCCTGCGCCGCAGGTAAGGTTAACGACCAGGTCGTCCTTGACCTCTCTGAGGAGGAGGACAAGGCCGGACAGGCAGATGTACCGGTTGCAATCCTACCAAGGACGCGTGAGATCACACTTCTCCAGAGTGATGGAAACCTGTCAGATGATGAATTTGAAAGGGCCCTTGACCTGGCAGTGGAGGGTTGCCTCAGAATACATGAGGTTCAGAAAGAGGCCCTCAGAAAGAGGTATGGTGAATAAAATGGATATAATACCTGAAATTACAAGAAAAAGTATAACAGACCTTATAAATAACAAGGAGCGAATTGATGGAAGGTCACTCCATGAGTTCAGGGACATATCCATTGAAACAGGGGTGATATCCAAGGCTGAGGGTTCCTCAAGGGTCAAACTTGGCAACACACAGATAATAGTTGGTGTCAAGCCGCAGATAGGCGAACCATTCCCTGACACCCCTGAAATGGGAGTGATACTCACAAACTCCGAACTACTACCAATGGCATCACCAACCTTTGAGCCGGGACCCCCCGATGAGCGTTCGGTTGAACTGTCAAGGGTTGTTGACCGCTGCGTAAGGGAAAGTCAGATGATAGACCTTGAAAAACTCTGCATAATAGAGGGCAGCAAGGTCTGGATGCTCTTCCTGGACCTCCACATAATCGACTATGACGGCAACCTCTTTGATGCCGCGGTACTTGCAACTGTGGCAGCGCTCCTCGATACAAGGATACCCGCCGCGGAGGTTGAGGATGGTGAAGTCCTGGTTGACAGGGAGAACATGCAGCCACTCCCCATCAATAGAAAGGCCCTCATGTGCACCTTTGCAAAGATTGGTGATGAGATAATACTGGACCCCTGCCTTGAGGAGGAGGACATACTCACCGCAAGGCTGTCCATAGGGGTGACAGAGGATGGCTCCATATGCGCCATGCAGAAGGGCGGTGAGGGTGCCCTCACAAGGGATGATGTCCTGAGGGCGGTTTCGATTGCGAGGGAGAAGGTACCCCAGCTCATTGAGTACCTTGATAAGTCAATGGCACCCTGAATCCTCTGGAGGAATCAGAGGTCACCATATTCCAGTGGCTCTGTTCTCATAAGGAGTTATAGTTTGGAGGAATCAGAGGTCACCATATTCTGGTGCTCCCCAAATCTTAAATAGTGGCCTTACAATACCTATAACATCATATTTACTGGAGTGATAAAATGGCAAAAACAAAGAAAGTTGGTATTACAGGACGTTTCGGTCCACGTTACGGTCGTAAAGCTAAAAGAGCTGTCAAGAAGATTGAAGAAGAGATGAAGAGGAAGCACGTATGCCCCACCTGTGACAGGCCAGGTGTTAAAAGGGAGAGCAGGGGCATATGGAAGTGCAGAAAGTGTGGCGCTGTATTCACAGGCGGTGCGTACCTGCCTGTGACCCCGATGGGTAAGACAGCGGCCCGTAACATCAAGAGGATAGTTGGAGGTAAGTAGATTGTACCGTTGCGCCCAGTGCGGAACCCTGATAGACCCCAAGAAGTACATGGAGAACAAGTGCCCGCGCTGCAGGTACAGGATCCTCTTCAAGGAGGTGCCTCCTGTTAAGAGGACCATAAGGGCACGGTAGGATGCTTCTTACAACCTCAAGGAAGCCATCCCAGCGCACAAGGTCCTTTGCCCAGAGGCTTGCAAGGATCCTCGGATGGACCTACATAAACAGGGGGAAGATGAACCTGCGCGAGGTCCTCATCGATGCAGGGGGTCCTGCCGCAATCCTCTTTGAGAGACATGGTAACCCTGCAAGGATAACATTCCTTGATGAAAGGGGCCATGAACTGGGTTACATCCTCTTCAACGCTTCCTTTGACCTTAAACCCGTCAGTCTCAGGGGCGCTGCCAGAAGTGCAAGGTCCTGTCCTGATGATCTCCACACAATCTGCCGGCTCATGGGCCTTGAACATGACCCGTCGGTTAGGGAGGGTGCATGGGATATAAGGCCTGCCGGTGATTACAGGGGTGTGATGGAACTCATTGATTCGGAGGGCAGGCCCTCTGGCTTTAAACTTATCATAAAGGATATCAGGATGGGTGAGTGACCTTGGCATTGAGGAGCATCCAGGGTGAAATCGAAGTTTCCACAGGGGACCCTGAGACGGCCCTTGTTATTTACAGGGCGGTTAAACCTGAAGTTGAGGATTCACCCTCTGAAAGGTCCTCAATGTCCATTGACCTTGATGATGACCTGATAACCATAAGTATAAGCGCCACTGATTCGGCGTCATTCAGGGCGGCCCTTAACTCATCAATCCGATGGGTTAAACTGTCCATGGAGATGATTGATACACTTAAATCCCTGGATTTATCCGATTAAATATTTGAAGGTGATATTATGGAACTTCCACAGAATGTACAGCATCAGCTGGCTCAGTTCCAGCAGCTGCAGCAGCAGGCACAGGCAATATCTGTGCAGAAACAGACGGTTGAAATGCAGATTAATGAGACACAGAAGGCCCTTGATGAACTTTCCAAGGCTGCAGATGATGCAGAGGTATTCAAGAGCTCAGGGAACATCCTCATCAAGGTTGATAAGGATGAGATTACAGAGGAGCTCCAGGAAAAACTTGAAACCCTACAGTTAAGGGAGAAGACCATTGAGAGGCAGGAAGAACGCGTCATGAAGAAACTCCAGGAGATGCAGGTTAACATCCAGGAGGCAATGAAGGGCGCTGGAATCAACCCGGGGATGGGTAATTAATTGACTCTGAGACGGTTATCCCGGAGGGATCTGGATGAGATATCCATTTTCCTCCATAACACTGTTTCTGAATACATATTACAGAGGGTGCCGAGGAAGGAAATAGTCGACCTTGACGTCTCTGTCAGGGTTGAATATGATGATGAACTCAGTGTTGATATCAGTGCTGAGGTCTACCTGGATGAACTCTCCGATGCAGATCCCTCCATAGTTGATGAGGCGGTTGACCTGGCCTATGAGAGGCTTGAGGACATCCTTGAGGATTACAGGGAATAATAAGTTTTTTTCCTTTAATCGGGGACGCTGCTTCTGATTTATAATTACTGAATTTTACCTTACTCTATCCCGGTGAATGGTTTAATACTGAAAACCTTTTCACTTAAAATGAGTAATAATTTTTTTTCAAAAAGTATTTATATATCCTCTGCCAAGTATATCTCTGAGCATGAATTCCTCCTAGGATATCAACGGAAGCCAGCTCAAACAGGGCATCAAGCAATCCTTTCGCTCAAAAAAATGTCATCTGATGCCCTGTTCCTCCTCTTTTTATGGTAGAACAGGTTCCACTGAAATCCTGGTTTCCCATTGAACTCCTGTTAAGGGACTTTTCCATGTGGACGGTTCCAAGTTCATTGTCAGTGTCAATAACTATGCTGTAACCCTTTGAGAGCCAGAATTCAAGGGCACCCTCAACGTGTTTATGAGTGTGAAGGTAGATACGGGTATAGCCCTTCTCTGCTGCAAAGGATTCTGCAATTTCCACAAGGTATGATGCAACACCCATCTTCCTGCAGTCCTCATGCACAAAGACCCTCCAGAGGCTGGCCGTCCTTTCAGGGTCGTAATTGAGGCCCCTGAATTCACGGTCATAGGCGCGGAGGCCGAGGGTTCCAACCAGCCTGTCACCAATGCAGGCAAGGAGGAAGGTGTTCCTTTCAGGTTCCAGGTAGTATTCTTCAAGGTTGACTATGTCCCTGTGGTACTCGGGTATGTAATCAAAACCGAACTCCCTCTTTATCATCCTGAAGAGAAATGCCCTGACTGATTTAGGATCCTACTCTTCTCCCGGTGTCGTTACTCTGATAATAAACACCACCCCAAAGTAATACTTTATCACGATTTTAAGGATTATATGTAATACTACATTCCTTGTGTATAATATGTATCCATATCTCCTATAAGTACCATGGCAAAACTAATATGTGCCGGCGAATAAAGGATGCCTGTTTATGATAACATAGGGGGTCTGTTATTAATTCAGATCTGGATGGGGGATCATCCATAAACCTTGGATCCGTTTATTAATCCAATTAAAGGAGCATCGTCCACAAACTACATGGAAGTATATTCATGAGCTGTTACATCTACTGGGATAGGATCAGGTCGATAGCATCAAGACTTGAGGGTATGGATTATGGGATACATGGGATGAACGTTGAAGCCGTAATCCCCCTCCTTGATGAGATTGAGGAGATAGCCCATGATGAGTCCATTGACTTTGAATCTGCAAAGCACATCCTTGATGATCCCGGGATGAATCATGCCCTCAGGGTAATAAGGAGATTCTACGTCAACCTCGGGATGAAACTTGAAATTGAAAAGGCTGAGGAGGTCCTTGCCTCAGAGGACCCGTGGAAGACGCTAGGGTCGTTCTACTTTTACCCTCGCTACATCGAGCTCCTTAAAAATGAGGCAACCCTTGGCAGGTACAGGGAGGGTGAAAGAATAGTCTTTATTGGGGGAGGGCCCCTCCCCTCACAGGGATTCTCCTGGCAAGTGTCCATGGCATGGGGGTGTCGGTTGTTGAAGTTGAACCCGAACTGGCGGAACTTGCAGGAAGGGTCATAGAGAAACTTGGACTTGAAGGGGATGTTAGGGTAATCAACGGTGATGAGACAGCAATAAGGGACCTTGAATTCGACATAGTGCTTGTGGCGGCCCTTGCAGAGCCAAAGGAGAGGGTTTTCAGGAACATCCACCGCTATGTTGATGGGGATACAAGGGTCATTTACAGGACCTACACCGGGATGAGGGCCATACTCTACTCACCTGTAGGTGATGAGGATGTAAGGGGTTTCAGGAGGGCAGGCATTGTTCTACCATCGGGTAAGGTTAACAATACATCTGTACTTGTATTCAAATCCCCTGATTAGGACCTTCAATCCAATCAAGCTCTCCTGAGTTCAATTAAACTTCAGATGAGTTGATTATTACTGTGGAATCCTCAGGAACCCATTAATTATTAATACAAATGAAATAGTAAGTGTTAAATACTCATCATATTTTAGATATAAGTGTAACACCAGTACGGTGTTGGATATTAAATTTTTCCCTCCATCAATCAGTTCATGGGGTTTCCCCATGAATCCTTTTTTTATCAAGTAAAATTGAGTATTACTTTTATCCCTTCACGACAGGTAAAGGTATTAACAAAATGATTATATATGTTATTACTTCCATTATAGTTCTGTACATTATTAATAATTAAAGATAAAAGGAGGTGAAAAGGTATGAGAAGACAGTATTTCATGGTTCTAATGGCTCTTCTCTTTGCTTTTGCACTGACGGGCTCTGCTTCAGCAGTAACGCCAGAATGTGAGGTGGGGGTGAATGTCACGTATGAATTCGCAGATGACAACACCCGCATCAATCCAGACATAAACTACATCAGTGATGAGAACGGTGAAAAGCTTAACTTCACAAAGAGGTTTGACCCGGCAAGCAACCTGACAAAGATAACCTTCCAGCCCCCTGTGGTTACGGAAACAACCAGGTTCACAATAAAAATAACAGCACCCGGCTACAAGGACATTTTACACCACTTCACACTATCCAGGAACCCCTACGATAACTCTGATCCGAACTACTATGCACACCTCTCATTCAAGATGAATGCAACCGACGCCTACAGGCTCGGAAGGGAAATAACAAAGAAGGCAGATGAGATCCTCAACTTCTCAAGTGGAAATGTCCTTGTAATCACAACCGCAGGCATTGTCAAGTACAGGGGCGACACATCAGAGGATGTGATTGAGGGCATACTGAACCAGGCACGAGGAATTGTCACCTACGGTAAGGGCAACCTCCTGATGATCAGGAAGACTCCCGTGGATCCCCTGGACACGTTCTTCATCCTCCAGAAGGGGAACACGTTAACTGGAGTGTTCTTCAAGAATGCAAGCACAACACCTGTTGTCATCAGAACAGTCAATGGGAAACCGATATACACCATCGACCTCTTAAAGAACATGACAGAGGCCAACTGGAACCTTCTGGTAAGTAAATACGGGGAACACGCATTCCCTGTTGCAAGCCTTGCCAATGCATGGATGCAGGATGCTCCAGCAGACCTCCTGAGGGCAGCGGCCTTCCACGGGCACATGTGCCTCGGTACCATAAGCGGTTACGCAATGAGCCTCACACTGCTCAAGTACTACCCACCGATCATGGACATCACATCACCGGGCTCTCCAGGTGAGATAACAAACTACATCACCATAGGTGTCCCGGGCGACTCAGACGATGACTCCCTGCTCATGTTCCTTGACACAACACCGGGTAAGGGAGGATCATACAGCGGTTTCAACACAACAGCCACAGGTGCGGACACAAACCTTGTTGGATTCATCAGATGGAACCCAAAAACCCTCAAGGGCGACCTTATAATCATGAAGTTCGACAAGGAAGCACTGAGGCAGCAGTTCCAGCAGGAGACAGGTAAGAGGACAGAGCTTGAATTCAACGCATGGCTCATAAGTAAACTTAAACAGGACCCAACATCCCTCGTCACCATAGTAAGGGAACTTACCGACCTCAACGTAACCCACTACTACTATCTCCTTGGTTCAGCAAGCAACACAACAGTCAGGGATGCGAATGGAAATGTGTACAATATAAGCGCCCAGAGGGCCCATGGCCTTGACATGGCATACATTGACAGCCTGGGACTTCCAAATGCAACACGTGAAAACAATCCACTGCCACAGGGCACCCTGACCTACGAGCAGATAAAGAAGATCGGTGCTGATGCTGCAAACCTTGCTAAGCAGTTATTCCTTCAGGAAAAGGGTATAAACCTTGAGAAGGATGACAGGGACCTTGTTGTACTCACATCAGCAGGTTATTCAAGGCTCAACGGACAGGATACGAGCGCGGCATGGGATGGAATATTTGATGTTCTCGGATCAAGGCTCAGCAGGGCAACGCTCCTACCAATCCACAGGCCGCTCTGGAAGCCACTCTGGTTCACATTTGTACTCAGGGGCTATGATGGAGTTACAATGGATGCGGTGTACATCTACTATGACCCTGCAACAGGACAGCTAGTTGCAAGCAATGCATCAGACGGCAAATACGTGAACGACATTGGTCCAAGGACCCTTAACAGCACAGCGCTTACAGGCAAGGTTTCAAAGGTCTTTGCAATGGATGGATGGTTCAATATCCAGACTATAGCAAACGCATGGAGACACGACCCGCCCTACGACCAGATACTCACATTCCTCTTCCATGACCATGCATGTCCAGGTGTATCACCGGGTTACATCATAACCGAGCACATATTCAACAACTACCCCCTCAATGAGAACGAGAGCTACATCTACCTGGGTAACACCATCTACTGCAAGGACGATGCAATAGTCTACAGGCTGGGAGTCTCACCTGGACAGGGAACCTACTTCAACCTCAGGCTTCCAAGCGCAGATACCATGTCCGATGACGATGACTTTGGAGGTTCAATTGAAGGTATCCTGATCATCTGGGACAGTGTCAAAAAGGTTGGAAGGGCTGTTATCATCGGCTTCCAGTGGCCGCAGTTTGATGTGAGTGACTGCACAACCGATGAGGCCAAAAGAGAAAAACAGATAGCAGGTTTCATAAGCCTCTACAAGGGTGAAACACCATCTTACATGACAGCAGCCCCAGTCGTGAAAATAGAGGCAGAGAGATACATAACCGAATCTGAACTTCAGATGATACTTTCAGGTGCAGATGGTGGCAGTCCACTTGCCTTTGTTAAGGGCATACCTGCAGACAGGACACTTGCAGACATTCTACCTCAGGTACCTGTGGATGGCGGCAACCAGGGCGGAATTCCTGGCGGAGTTCCAGGAGGCCTTCCAGGTGGTTCAACCGGCGGTGTCCATGGGTCAACCGGAACTACAGGAAGGACAGGCGGTGTTTCACCTGGCCTTTCAGCAAGCGTGGCATCACCTGCGGAGGTTGGCGCTGCTTCAGAATCCACAGAGGAACCAGCCCCTGCCAGGGCCTATGAGGTTGAAAACGTAACCTCCTCAGGTAGCGGCAGCGGTTCATCAGCATGGTACGTCTACGGTATCGTCGGGGTTCTTGTTGCAGCAGGTCTCGTGGCATTCGGATTCCTGAGAGGCGGAGCAGGAAAATAAAACCTCCCCTTTATTTTTTTTGTTTCAGTCCGATTATTACTTTTCTCAGGGAATTATATAAATTAAGTAATAATATGGATCTAATAATACTAATTTTTTATACATCCCTGATTCAGTAATAATAAATGTTTTTCTATGAGTACAGCATAATACCATATAAAAAAATGAAAGGAGGTGAAAAGTTATGAGAAAACATCTGATGACAGTAACAGCAGTTCTTCTCATGGCAATGCTCTGCCAGACCGTGGCAGCAGCAGACAACACTACGCAGGTTGATACAGATCCTTTGACAGTAAATGGCACGGATCAGATTAAAGACCCTGTGGTGCTTGTGATACATTCATCTACAAGTTCCAAGATGACCAATGACGCTGCAAAGAAGGTCATGGACCTCATAAATCCATCACAGCCGGGTTACGATCCAGAGAATAAATCTACATGGACGGTACGCTTTGAGGTGAGGACCACAGCGCAGATAGCCAGCATGAACCCCGAGGAACTCAGGGCGCTTATAGAATCCGCAGATATAGTGATTGCAGAGTGGCTCTTTGACTCAGGAAACTTCAGGAACGTCATGAATGCCTACCCTGAAATAGCATCCAACAGGTCAAACAAGATATTCATGGTCCTTGAAAGCGACCCTGACCTTACCAGCATGTCACAGATAAATGGAGTCAGAATATTTGACGGTATTCCATCATCAGTCATAGGAAACACCGACACGAAAACACAATCCTGTACGACCTTAAAAACTCCAATGAATCCCGTCTAATGGCATACGTGAACACATACCCCCAGCTTGCCCCATGGGTAGCCTACGGTCTCTACTATGCAAAGAAGGGGACCATCAACTATGAAAACCAGTTCAAACTCCTTCTCAAGAACTTCACGGTGATGAATGGAGGGACCTGGCCCTCAGCATGGGAACCATCAGCACCCGTAACTCTCCCTGCAGAGATGCTCTACAGGGACGGCAGGGTCTTCACCAGCCTCGCAGAGTACCTTGCAGCATACCCCCTTAACCCATCAAGGCCCACCATTGGAATCGCGGGACTTGACAGCGTACTCCTCTCAGGGGACATGGCCCACTTTGACAGCATAATAGCAAAACTCACTGCACGTGGAATGAATGTCATACCCGTGGTGGGTGCCTATTCAGGTGTTAACGGGACACAGCCACTCAACATCTACTCAGCCATGGTCAAGTTCTTCACCTACGACCCGGCAGACCCATCAAGGGTTGTCACCGCAGCAGAATACGAGGCAAACCGTGATTACTACAGGTACAGGATAGATGCCCTTGTAAGCTTCACAACATTCACCCTTGGCTCAGGATTCGTCAATCAGACCGCTGCTCTACTTGAGAAGATGAATGTGCCTGTCTTCAGGGCCATGATATCAACCAAGAGGGAGGAGGGTGAATGGCTGCTCTCGGATGACGGGCTGCTCTGGAGCGACACCTACTACCAGATAGCGATACCCGAGACACAGGGGATCATTGAACCCATCTTCGTCGCAGCACCCGCAAAGAGCATTGACCCGGTAACAGGGGTTGAAATCGTCGCATACACTCCGATAGAGGAGCAGATGGATTACCTTGCAGACAGGATCGGTAACTGGGTCAGGCTGAAGTACCTCACCAACCCTGAGAAGAAGATAGCACTCATATACTACAACTATCCACCGGGAAAGGGTAACATAGGTGCAAGCTACCTCAACGTCCCGGAGACTATAGTTGAAATTCTTAAGGCATTGCAGAGTGCAGGGTACAGTGTTTCAGGGTTCCCTTCAACGGCTGATGACCTTGTGAAGCTCCTCACTGAGAGGGGAATAAACGTTGCAACATGGGCACCGGGGGAACTCGAGAAACTTGCAAATAAAACCTCCATCATCCTCTGGGATGCGGAGGAATACTATGCATGGTTCCAGACCATGAACCCGATTGCGAGAAAACAGGTCGTGGAGGGTCCTGTGGGTTACATTGAGGAGATGGTTAAGCTCGCGCTCAGCTACGTCTCCAGTGACACTGCATACACCGCAGCCCTGAATACCCTTGATAAGTGGTCCTCTGAGATGATATCACTTGCAAACACCTACCCTGAGAGGGCACAGCAGGCATCAGTTCTCATAAGAAACATGACAGAAGCACTGAAAGCAGTTCTCAACAATGCAAGGACAGGTCAGAGCACAGATGCACCGTGGAGCATGTTCTATAACTTCAAAAATGAATTCCAGTCCCTTGCAGTTCCTGGATTCAATGGATGGGGCGCCCCACCAGGTAATGTCATGACAGTGGAGAGAAAAGGCAGAAAGTACATCGTCATACCAGGTATAATGTTTGGCAACGTATTCATTGGCCCTGAACCCCAGAGGGGATGGGAGGCAGACGTTGATAAACTCTACCACAGCACGGTCGTGGCACCACCACACCAGTACCTTGCATGGTATGCATGGGTTAACACGGTGTTCAATGCGGATGCCCAGGTCCACATAGGCAGACATGCAACATACGAGTGGCTCCCAAGAAAGCAGGTCGCACTCAGCAACTTTGACTTCTCACAGATATGTGCCGGTACAAAGCCCTCAGTATACATATACATCGTGGACGGTGTGGGTGAGGGCATACAGTCCAAGAGAAGGGGATACGCCGTTATAGTTGACCATCTAACACCACCACTTAAGACAACCCAGCTCTACGGTGACCTCCTCGAACTCAGGGCACTTATAGACACCTACTCAAGAACACCGGATGCAAGCCCCCTTAAGGCTGAGTACCTTGAGTCCATAAGGAACATGGTTATAAAGCTAAACATCGCCCCGGAGATCAACATAAACCCTGAAAACTTCACAGAGGACGACGTTGAAAAGGTTGATGACTACCTTGTGATGCTCCAGCAGACCCTCATGCCTGTCGGGCTCCACACATTCGGCCTTACCTGGACCGATGAAGAGGTGGCTCTACTTGCAGCAGCCATAGTATCCGCAGACGGAGGACCATCCAGCCCTTCGCTACAGAGGCTTATAGCCTCCAGCATGGGCATGGACTTCGATAAACTCACGGCGATCCAGGCAGAAGAGGTTAACAACAGGACAGTGGACTGGATACTCCAGATAATAAGGGGAAGAGCACCGGAGACCCTAACAGACGATGCACAGATAATAGAACTCCTTAACAGGGCAAAGGGATACGCTTACCTTATAAATCAGAGCTTCGGTTCAGAGATGAACTCGCTTCTCGATGCCCTTAACGGAGGGTTCATAACACCACGTTCAGGTAACGACCCCATCAGGAAACCCCATGGCACTTCCAACAGGCAGTAACTTCTATGCGGTATCAGAGAACCTCATGCCGACAAGGACGGCATGGAACCTGGGTAAGAGGCTGGCTGACATGGCACTTGTACAGTTCGATGTCATACCTGAGAAGGTGGCTGCCGTTGTATGGTGTGTTGAAACTGTCCGTGATGACGGTACAATGGTATCCTTCGTACTCAGACTCATGGGTGTGGAGCCAACATGGTCATCAACGGGTTCGGCTGGAAACATAAAGGCAACACCACTATCACAGCTACTCGCAGATATCAATTCAGTAAGGTCCGCATCTGGACTTTCAAACTTCACAGAAAGGCCCAGGGTGGATCCAATCGTAACAACAAGCGGACTCTTCAGGGACCTGTTCCCGAGGCTCCTCATCAACATGGACAGGGCATACAGGGTTGCCCTTGCCGCTTCATACAGTGAGATAGTCGCGGCCTATCCGTCACTTAAAACATCACTTGACCATGTGCTGCAGACACTTGTTGATGCCAAGTATACAAACTTCAGGGGAAGCGAGCCTCTGCGCACCAACTACATTGCACTCCACTGGATCAATGATACCCTGAGGTACATGCAGGCGGGTCTTAACGCCACTGATGCAGGTGAAATCGCCATCACAAGGATCTTCGCACCGCCTGTTGGTGATTACGGTGCCGGTGTCAGTAAGGGTACAGAGGTGTCATGGACCTGGAACGACAGAAGCGAACTTGCAGACATCTACTTCAACAGGATGAGCCATGCATACAGTGAACGTTCCTGGGGCGTTTCAATGCCCGAAACCTTCAAGGAACTCCTCAAGGGTATTCAAACGGCATACCACAGCAGAAACACCAACCTGTATGGGGTTGTTGATAACGACGACTACTTCGACTACTTCGGCGGCCTTTCAATGGCTATCGAGATGATGAACAATGGAAGGGCCCCGGAACTCTACGTACTGAGATATGCAAACCCAGGCAATCCCCGGGTCATGTCACTGAAGCAGTTTATAGCCATTGAATACAGAACAAGGTACCTGAATCCCGAGTGGATCAAGGCAATCATTAATGAGGGGTATCAGGGGCCAAGGACCATAGCCAAGTACACATCCCACTTGGTGGGATGGGAATACACGGTGCCTGAACTCCTTGACAGTGGCTTCTGGGATGAGTACTATGACGCTGTGGTTGCAGATAAATACAATCTTGGACTGAAGACAGCCTATTCAAAGAACCCCTACGCCGCAATGGACATACTGGCACATTTTGCCGAGATGGCAAACAGGGGCCAGTGGAATGCCAGGAGTGAGCAGCTTGCATTCATTGCAGAGTGCCTTGGAAATTACGTTGCCGAGAATGGTGTTTCATGTTCAGGATCGGTCTGCGGTGACAGGGAACTGATGAAGTGGATCAGCCAGTACATGTCCTCTGATCTCAGGAAGAAATTCACTGCAGCACTCTATGCGGCAACAGGGGCGTCGGTGTTTGCACCTGAACCATCCGGTGATGTGAATCCAGGTGAGAATCCATCCACAGGACCCACAACAGGCCCTTCAGCCACAGGTGGCGGATCCTCTGGAAGAACTTCCGCTGATGGTTCTGCTGGAAGAACCTCCGCGGCTTCACAGGCAGTTGTTTCAGATTCTTCACAGGATTCAGCCGGTGAAGAGGCAGGTCAGCAGAAATCCTATGAGGTGAAAGAAACTCATTCAGCGGTCAATCAGAGAACAGAGTTCCCGTTATATGGAGTGGCAGGTATAGCAGCCATACTGGTACTTGTGGGTGTGGGATACTTCCTTGGACCTGGAAGGAGGTAGGCCCACCATAATTTATTTTTTAGAAAACATTAAATATCAGATTTACTTTAATTCTAATAAAAATTGTTTGAATGAGTTATTACTCATTAGGGCCTAATAGTAATAAGAAATATGGTATTAAAATACTGCTTTAATCCTGCGAAATAGTAATAATTTAATTTATATAGTAATTATTATAAAGTTGAAAAGAGAAGGTGTGGAACATGGACATGGCAAACCTACTTTGGCAGGCGGGAATCCTATCGGTTTTACTGATATTCGGCGTGAAGATTGGACTGGCAATGGGTTTCGCGGGGCTATCAAGGAAGATGGCCGCCCTAATAACGGCGGGTTACGGTCTTGGCATATATGGTCTTGCAGCCCTTGCAAATGCCTACATGAACTCGATTCAGGGCTTCTTCAACACCTACAGTTCACTGATAACAATCATAATGGCATCCATTCTGATATTTGCCGGTGTGCACACCCTCCGTGAGTGGAAGGAACACAGGAGGGACACAGCAAAGACTGCGTGCGTTGCAATGGTGGCGCCCTGCCCCTGCTGTTTCGGGGCGGTGATCGTCAGCATAATACTTGTATCACCCATACTCGGTGTATCAGCAATCACACTCGGCAAATATTCCGGAATAATTCTGGCAGCCTTCATAGCGTTCTTCTATTTATTTGCCAATGGAGTCGCATCAGCAATCAATAAACCCTACCCTGTTCTGCTGGGCAACTTCATGCTTTTTGCCGGTCTCTACTTCCTGACAGCTGCCATTGTGCTTCCAAATGTGAACAGCGCCATGAGCATGAAAATGACGCCACTGACGGTTCCAGGCATAAACACCATAATATATGTTGTGCTGGGGACACTGGCGCTCATGGGACTTGGAATTTACCTTAACAAGAGAAAGAGCACTTTCATAGAATAAGGAGAGGTGATAGGATATGGTTGCAGTACCCGGCAGTGAAATACTGAGCGGCGCACTACACGTTGTCTCCCAGAGTCTCCTCATACCTGTTATAGCAGGGCTCCTGTTATTCATGGTCTATGCAATAATAACTCTTGGCGGGCTAATGTCAGAGTACTCTGGAAGAATAAGGACTGACATCAGGGAACTGGAATCCGCTATAAAATCAATTTCCAATCCAGGAACCCCTGAGAGGATAATTGAGGTTGTAAATTCAATGGAGATACCACAGAGCCAGAAGGAGGTCCTTACAAATATTGCGGAGACTTCAGAACTGGGACCCAAATCAAGGGAGGCCCTTGCAAGGAAACTCATAGAGAACGAGGAGCTCAAGGCTGCAAAGAGCCTCGAGAAGACGGACATCGTGACAAGGCTCGGACCAACCCTTGGTCTTATGGGGACACTCATACCCATGGGGCCCGGCCTGGCAGCCCTCGGTGCAGGGGATATAAATACACTGGCCCAGGCCATCATCATAGCCTTTGACACAACAGTCGTGGGCCTGGCATCAGGGGGTATAGCCTACGTAATCTCAAAGGTCAGGCGCAGATGGTATGAGGAGTACCTCTCAAACCTTGAGACCATGGCCGAGGCAGTGCTGGAGGTGATGGATAATGCCGCTCAGACGCCGGCGAAGGCTCCTGTCGGATCAAAATGAAGAGGACCCGATGGCCGGAAGCGCAAACCTGGTTGATGCCATGCTGGTCCTGTCTGTGGGCTTCCTCATATTCCTGGTGCTCTCCTGGAACATGCAGAATGTCGTATTCGCTGACATGACTCCACAGGAGCGTCAGGAAACCATGGAGGCAATGAAGAAGGCAGTTGAGGTTCAGAAGGGCCAGGAGCTCAACAACACTCCCGAGACCAGTTCGGGGTCTGGTCAGGGATACGTTGAGATGGGAACAGTTTACAGGGACCCCAAGACAGGTAAGCTTATAATGGTTCAGGGGTAGCTTACCATTCTAATTTTTAGTTTTTTTCTGGAAAGTTTGATGGTAATGGTTCAGGGGTAGTTTACCCGTTCCCATTTTTTAGTTTTTCTGAAAACTTCAGATGATATGGTTCATGTGGCTTACCATTCCCATTTTCTCTGAAAACTTTAAATATCCCAAACCCAAAATGAGTTCTGATATTTCACTTCTTCTTAGAGGTATCCATATGATTGAAGTCATACCTGTTATTGATCTGAGGGGAGGTATAGCGGTAGCCGGCAAATCAGGTGAACGTGAAAATTACAGACCCCTCGAGACTGTGTTCTCGTCAGCCCCCGACCCTGTGAATATAGCACTCTCCCTCAGGGCAGCCGGGGCACGGTCAATCTACATAGCCGACCTTGACGCCATCGAGGGCACAGGATCCAATCTTGATAGCGTAGGAAGGGTTAACCATGTGCTGCCGGTAACCCTCGACGCAGGGGTAAAAAACAGGGAGACATTCAGATTCATGCTCCAGTTTGCATCACGGGTTGTTGCCGCAACAGAGACCCTTGAGAGTACAGAGGAACTTGAATACATCCTTAAAACATATCCCCCAGAGAGGACCGTTGTAAGCGTGGATGTTAAGGACATGAAACTCCACTCAGAGAACATTGACCTTGAACTTGAAGAATTCAGGGACCTCCTCCTCGGCTATGAGTCTGACGTTATACTCCTTGACCTGGGGGCAGTTGGCACATCCTCAGGGTTCAACAGGGACCTCCTTGAACTCTTCAGGCCAATCATCAGGAGGGTGATACCCGGTGGCGGTGTTCTACCCAACGAGATACCTGAATTTGAGGCCATGGGTGTGAGGAAGGTTCTTGTTGGAAGGGCTCTCCATGAGGGGATGGTGAGGCCCGGGTGAACAAAGAAAGGTACCTCCTTATTGGTCCTGTTAGCATGGACCGGATAGTGAGGAGGAACTCCACAGAGTCCAGGGTGGGGGGCGCCGTTTACTACTATTCCCGGCTACTCTCACACCTTGGGGTTGACCACACGGCAGTTGTAACCCTGTCAGAGGCTGACAGGCGCCTTCTCGGTGAATTCCCGTCCAATACAAACATAATACCCCTTTACAGGGACTCAACGGTTGAGTTTGAGAATATCTATGATAACGGGGATACCTCGAGGAGGATCCAGAGGTCCAATTTTGCCAGTAACCCAATTGAAATTGGGGATATTGAAACAATTGCAAGGGAGGAGTGGACCGCCGTCCTTGCAGGGCCTCTTCTGCCCTCAGACATACCCCTGGAGACCCTGGAGTTTCTGGGAAAAAGGCACAGGCTCTACACAGGACTTCAGGGCTACCTGAGATACCCTGCGGGAGACATGGTCAGACTGAAATTCAGGAAGAAAATCCCTCGGGTCCTGGAGGCGGGGAGTGGTGCTTTTCTTGATATCAACGAACTTCGAGCAGTTTCCAGTGACATCATGGGGGCTATTGGGATACTCAGTGAACACTGCGGTGAGGTCATAGTGACCTGTGGACCCAGGGGCTCCCTGATATCCCATAAGGGGTCCCTCATAAGGATAATGGCTGTTACTGCAGAAAGGGAACTTGACCCAACAGGGCTGGGGGATACATACATGGCTGCCTATGTCCATATGAGGAGGACCTCTGACCCTGAGGCTGCCGGAAACTTTGCATCACTCATGGCAACAAGAAAGCTTGAGGGAAAAATTTAAGTGAATCGCTTCCCAATGGAATGGTTTCAGATACCAAGGATCAGGGGCAGTATGATGAACGGAAGCAGCCCTGCTGCAAAGAATAAACCGAGACCTGCAAGCACCTGGTCCCTCTTATCATCCATCATACCGTTACATAGGAGTATCAGTCCTGTAAATCCAAGAATTGCGGGTACAGCATGTGAGTAAATCACAGACCCTGTGAATGTTCCTGCCACCATTTTTATCACGGAAAACCTGCTGGTTTAGCTATGATTCATCATCCTCTGCTTATGTTATGATTCCTCATCTTAAATATTTTCGGGAGCAGCAACCCGGGCAAGATATTTAACAGTTGGTTTTCAGATATAAATGTGCTGTTTATTCTAACAGGAGGAGATTGATCATGCTGCATGGTACAGAAGTACTCAAGAAGGGATTTGCAAAGATGACCAAGGGCGGCGTTATAATGGACGTTGTCAACGCTGAACAGGCTGCAATTGCAGAGGACTCAGGGGCAGTCGCTGTAATGGCCCTTGAGAAGGTACCCGCGGATATAAGGGCCTCTGGAGGAGTTGCAAGGATGGCCGATCCCAATAAGGTTCAGGAGATAATGGACGCAGTGTCCATACCTGTGATGGCCAAGGTCAGGATAGGACACTTCGTGGAGGCCCAGGTCCTTGAGGCCCTTGGGGTTGACATGATAGATGAGAGCGAGGTCCTAACCCCTGCAGATGAGCGCTTCCACATAGACAAGAAGAAGTTCACTGTCCCATTTGTGTGCGGTGCAAGAAACCTTGGGGAGGCACTCAGGAGGATAGACGAGGGCGCAGCCATGATAAGGACCAAGGGGGAACCTGGAACTGGTAACATCGTTGAGGCCGTTAGGCACATGAGGATAATGATGGGTGAGATCAGGGAGATCCAGAACAAGGAGGAAGAGGAACTCTGGGAATTCGCAAGGAAGATTGAGGCTCCCCTTGAACTTGTGAGGGAAACAGCCCGCCTTGGAAAGCTCCCCGTAGTTAACTTCGCAGCTGGTGGGGTTGCAACACCCGCAGACGCAGCACTCATGATGCAGCTTGGCGCCGATGGCGTTTTTGTGGGTTCTGGAATATTCAAGTCAGATAACCCTGAGGGATATGCGAGGGCCATTGTTGAGGCCACAGCCCACTACGACGAACCTGAGGTCATAGCGGAGGTTTCAAGGGGCCTTGGCACAGCCATGAGGGGCCTTGAAATCAGCGAGATCCCTGAAGAGGGTAGAATGCAGGATAGGGGATGGTGACCCCCTCAATTATTAATTTTTAGTTTAAACTGCCACGTAGGTTATGGTGACTGTGTATGTGCCGGGGTCCGTGTAGAGGGGTACAGTTATGTAGTAATTAACTGGGATCACTACACTAACACGGCCTGTGTAGGTCCATATCATATAGTAACTGGTTGTAAAACTTCTTTTTGGGACCTCGATCGGCCCATAGGGACTCTCATATTTTATGCTGTATTTCAGATTTGAAAGGGGTATGGTGTTTGAACTGTTGTTTATGCTTATAAGGTCACCGCTGGCCATCAGGTAGACCACTAAGGTCCCCCTCCTTGTTATTATTGATACATTTGTTGCGGTGTAGTATTCCCTTTCTATTCCATCCGGATCCACAGTTCCGAGGTTGAGGCTTGTGGGATCCACGCTTAAATTAATGCCAGTTGCAAGTGGTTCCACTGATGGCTGGGTTTCTGATGTGATGTTCGCTGTGGTGTTATTTTCTTCTGCAGATGTGCATCCCATGAAAAATACTGACAGGATAACTGCAATGAGCATTATCTGACCCTTCAAGAACCCCCAGCCCCCTTTTTCTATATACGAAGTATGGAATTTCTTAGATTATTTAATTATGGGATTAAAATCGGTGGGGGTTGTATGTTAGTCTGAAAAAATAAAGTTTTAATTATGGGATTAAAATCGGTGGGGGTTGTATGTTAGTCTGAAAAAATAAAGTTTTAATTATGGGATTAAAATCGGTGGGGGTTGTATGTTAGTCTGAAAAAATAAAGTTTATGGGTTAAACGGCCTTTTTACCGCTTTCACCTGTCCTTATCCTGACAACCTCTTCAACTCCTGAGATGAATATCTTCCCGTCTCCTATGTCACCTGTCTGTGCGCTTTTCACTATGGTGTCAACCACCTTATCGAGGTCCTCATCGTTCACCACAATTTCGATCTTTGTTTTTGGCAGCAGGTCTATCCGGTAATCCCTACCACGGTAGCTTTCGGTTATGCCGAGCTGTCTCCCACGCCCTTTGACCTCTGTCACTGTCATCCCATGGCACCCTACCTCTTCAAGGGCGTTTTTAACTTCCTCGAGTTTCTCGGGTCTTATGATGGCCACCACTTCTTTCATCCTATCACCCCTAGATTCTGTATCCTGTCTCCTCGTGGAGGTGGGTATCGAGTCCCTCTATTTCCTCCTTCTCTGTTACCCTGAGGCCCACCGTGAGGTCCAGGAGCTTTCCTATCACCAGTGTAACTATGAATGAGTAGACAGCGACGATCACAACTGCTATTACCTGTGCCGTCATCTGACCAGGGTTTCCGTAGATGAGGCCTGTTCCCAGTTCATTTATGAATGGCGCTGCGAAGATACCTGTTGCCACTGATCCCCATATACCTGACATCCCGTGTATTCCGAACACGTCCAGGGCGTCGTCGTATCCAATCCTTGGTTTGAGGTATGATATTGCAAGGTATGATATGGCACTTGTGACCAGGCCTATGATTATTGCTGCGGGTACCGTTACAAATCCTGCTGCAGGTGTTATTGCAACAAGACCTGCAACGGCACCTGATATGCCGCCGAGCACTGTGGGTTTACCTGTTTTGAGGTAGTCTATTATCACCCATGAGATCATACCTGCTGCTGCAGCGGTGTTGGTCACAAGGAAGGCTGATGCTGCCAGTCCACCTGCTGTGAGGGCTGAACCTGCGTTGAATCCGAACCAGCCGAACCAAAGGAGGGCAGCGCCTATCACTGAGTACCCAAGGTTGTGTGGTAGCAGCCTTGTATCCTTTCTCTTACCAAGGAGGTATACCAGTGCAAGTGCAGCCACACCTGAGTTTATGTGGACCACTGTACCCCCTGCAAAGTCAAGGGCACCCAGCTGGGCAAGGAATCCGCCGCCCCATACCCAGTGGGCCACCGGTACATATACCAGGCTCACCCAGAGTGCAATGAATGCAAGCCATGCTGAGAATTTCATTCTCTCCACTATCGCACCTGATATGAGTGCAACTGTTATTGCAGCGAATGTTAGCTGGAATGCTATGTAAAGGAAGTCTGGTATTGTTGGTGCGAGTTCTGCGAGTTTATCGACACCTATGCCGTTCATGAATAGGTTCGCCGGACTTCCTATGAGTCCCATTATATCTGCTCCAAATGCAAACTGATAGCCGTAGAGTACCCATATGAGGCTTGTCACTGCGAAGGCTATCAGTGACAGGAACATCGTGTTGAGCACGTTCTCCTTTTTTGTTAAACCCCCATAGAAGAGTGCCACGCCTGGAACCGTCATGAGCATCACGAGGGCCGTTGATATCAGCATCCAGGCTGTGTCACCGGAGTTTAAAACCGCGTCCATCAGAGTCATCCTCCATATACCTGTTGTTATTATTCTGTTTTTTACAATCTTATACTTCAATGCCGGAAGGCGGAAATCAACTTCCGACACTATCACTTAGATCATGCTCATATATAAAGATTTCGGTTAAAATTTCAGGTAAAGTGGGTTAAACTAAAATAAGTTCAGGGCTAAAAGGTAAATTACAGCAAAATGTTAAATAGAGATCAGGGAGGCTGAGTTCTGGATTAATTGGGCACTGGACAGCCTTTCCCCCCTTTTTTTCTGTCATTATCCTTAAAAAAGGGGTTTTATATGATTTTTGATCCATTATATGGCCTTTTTTCCCCTTTCACCGGTCCTTATCCTCACAACATCAAGCACATCAGTTATGAAGATTTTACCGTCCCCAATATCTCCTGTTCTTGCGTTTTCGGTTACTGTTTCAATCACCTTTTCAAGGTCCCCTGAGTCAACCACCACCTCAATCTGGACCTTTGGGATCAGGTCAACGCAGTAATCCATACCACGGTAACTCTCACGGATACCCATCTGCTGGCCCCTTCCCCTCACATCTGTGACGGTCATTCCGTGAATTCCCACCAGTTCCAGGGCATCCTTAACATCCTCAAGTTTTTCTCTTCTGATAATGGCTGTGATCCTCTTCATTGGTCTCCACCTCTCTCTGTGAACAGCTTTTATGTATATTCTCTTGCCCCTATTTAAATCACTGATTATGTCAGTCTGTAACCGGTTTCCTCGTGTAGGTTTATGTCAAGTCCCTGAATCTCATCCTCCCTTTCAACACGGAGACCTCTCCATTTCTTAAGCAGGCTTGCTAGAATGTATGTAACTGTGAAGGTGTAGATGACCACAGTAACAACACCGATAACCTGACTGGTGAAGAGCGCGGTGCTTCCTGTTATGAGACCACTGCCACTGAGGGCGGGGTTAAGTGCGGGTATTGCAAATAGGCCCACCCCTATCGTTCCTATAACACCTGAGACTCCATGAATTCCGAAAACATCCAGGGCGTCATCATACCCCAGGAGGGGCTTGAGCCAGGACACAGCGAGGTAACAGATCATGGATGCCAGAAACCCAATGAAAATCGATGCACCTATATCCACGAAGCCAGCTGCAGGGGTTATTGATGCAAGACCTGCAACTGCACCTGAAAGGGCCCCAAGGAGGGTTGGCTTCCCGGTTTTGATTCTGTCCATCAGCATCCAGCCGAGCATCCCTGCGGCGGCAGAGGTGTTGGTCACAATCATGGCATCTGTGGCAAGGTTGCCCGCTGAAAGGGCTGAACCTGCGTTGAATCCGAACCATCCAAACCATAGAAGGCCGGTGCCTATCACAGAGTATCCAAGATGGTGCGGCATCAGCTTCTGGTCGTGCCTTGGGCCAATGACCAGTGCAAGTGCAAGTGCGGCAATACCACTTGTGAGGTGCACCACTATTCCACCTGCGAAATCATAGACACCGAGGCTCTGCAGGAATCCACCGCCCCATACCCAGTGGGCCACGGGCACGTAAACAAATGTGAACCAGAGCGGAATAAAGATGATCCACGACGAAAACCTGATCCTCTCAACCACAGCACCTGATATCAGCGCAACGGTTATGGCAGCAAATGTCATCTGGAAAATTGCAAAAAGGCCCCCTGGAATTGTTGGAGCATATTCTGACGCTGATTTAAGGGATGTAAGGCTTATGCTGCTAATCTGAGTTCCTAATATCCCTGAAATGTCCCCTCCAAAGATGAGGCCATAGCCAAATAAAAACCACAGCAGACTGACCACTCCGAAGGAGACAAATGATAGAAAAATTGTATTGAGGACATTTTCCCTTTTTGTAAGGCCTGAATAGAACATTGCAACGCCGGGTATGGTCATAAGAATCACCAGAGCAGTTGATATCAGCATCCAGGCTGTATCACCGGAATTTAACATTCCTTATCACACTCCTTTTTTGGTATCCATATGATAAACCAGACTATATAAGGATGCCGGTAACCTTTTTCCGAGTACCATGCCAACATTAAAATATCAGAAAAATGAGAAAAACAGTAAGAGGTGTTTCATTGAACTCAACAAAAAAGGGAAGGCTCTTTGCAGTGCTCATGATAGCTCTTGTTGCATATGGCTTCTCATCCACAGTATGTATCTTCATAAAACCATCCTTTGCAGTTGAATTTCCCACAGACATCCTTCCCTCCGATGAGAAGATAGAACCCATGGGAAACCCAGGTTTCCAGCCGGTAATCCTGAGGAAACACATAATGAACATCACCAACAACACAACCAATGAAACAGAGGTCACATTCTATACTGATAACAGAACAAACAGAACAGCAACGGCCAGCAGGGACCAGAACCAGGATCAGTAATCCACCGGCAGATTATGTTCATGAACATTTTTAAACAGCAATTTTTTTAAACTGAAATTTTAGAAATAGATACATATGACCATATTTTAAGGTGATCACGTGCCAGCAAACACTGTGGGAGAAAGAATAAAACAGCTCAGGGATAACCAGAACATCACACTGGAGGAACTTGCAGAAAGAAGTGGAGTTAATAGGGAACTCATCAAGAAAATAGAGGAAGGAGACATTCTACCATCACTCACACCCCTCATAAAGATCTCAAGGACACTTGGAGTGAGGCTCGGCACACTCCTTGATGACAGGGTTCAGGATGAACCTGTTATAGTCAGAAAAGGAAAAACCCAGAGGGTCATACACTTTTCAGGCTATGAGGAGAGTGCGGATACAAGCAACCTCAACTTCCACTCCCTTGGTGCCGGCAAAAGCGACAGGCACATGGAGCCATTCCTGATCGATGTTGAACTCCACAGCGACGACTTTGAACTATCATCCCATGAGGGGGAGGAGTTCATATACGTCCTGGAGGGTGAAATAGAGGTCATCTATGGACAGGAGAAGTACAGGCTCGGTGAAGGGGACAGCATATACTATGACTCTGTTGTACCCCACCACCTCCACGCAGCAGGGGAAAATGATGCAAGGATACTGGCAGTTGTCTACACACCATTCTAGTGGATGATAGGATGTTCAAAATCACGGTGACACCACGTTTTGGGGATATAGATGGTCTCAGACACGTTAACAACACTGTCCTAGCGGTCTGGTTTGAGAAGGGCAGAAACCCCATCTTCAGGATGTTCACACCCGACCTTGACCTCAGCTATGAGAAGTGGAAACTAATCCTTGTAAGGACAGAATTCGACTTCCTTGCACAGATGTACTATGGGAGTGACGTGGAGATAAGAAGCTACATAACACACATAGGAAACTCATCCTTCACCATAGGCCACGAGGCATGGCAGGACGGGGAACTCAAGGCAAAGGGTAAGGCTGTCCTGGTCCACTACGATTTCATTGAACAGAGGAAAAAGCCAATACCCCCTGATATAAGGTCACAGCTTGAAGAACACCTTGTGAAAGAGGATTAACATAGAAAGGGTGGATTTATGGTTTTCACTGAGGAAACAATAGGGGAATTCTTTGAGAAACAGGTTGAAAGGTACGCTGATAAGGAGTTCATAGTATACCCTGACAGGGATCTAAGGTTCACCTACAGGGAGTTCAATGAGAGGGTCAACCTCCTTGCAAAGGGCCTGTTATCCATCGGGATAAAGAAGGGTGACCACGTGGGTATCTGGGCCACCAACGTACCAGACTGGCTGACATTCCTCTTTGCAACAGCAAAGATAGGGGCGGTTCTTGTAACGGTGAACACCGCCTACAAGAGCCATGAACTTGAATATATCATGAAACAGTCTGACATGAAGGCAATAGCCATCATAGATGGTTTCAGGGACGTTGACTACGTGCAGACACTCTATGAACTGGCACATGAACTCAAAACCCAGGAGAGGGGCCACCTGAGGAGTGAAAGGTTCCCTGAACTTCGAAGCGTCATATACATAGGGGCCCAGAAGCATAGGGGGATGTACAACACCAATGAACTGATGTTCCTGGGTAAACACGTCCCTGACAGTGAACTCCGCAATGTGATGTCAACCCTCAAGAACACCGATGTCATAAACATGCAGTACACCTCGGGGACCACAGGTTTCCCCAAGGGGGTAATGCTCACCCACAGGAACATACTTAACAACGGCTACTACATCGGTGAGAGACAGAAATTCACCGAGGAGGACCGTCTGTGTCTACCGGTGCCACTATTCCACTGCTTTGGAATAGTTCTGGGGGTGCTGGCCATCCTTACACATGGGGGGACACTTGTCATGATAGAACTCTTTGACCCCCTCCTGGTACTTGCAGCGGTGGAAAAGGAGAGGTGCACCGCACTCTACGGTGTACCAACCATGTTTATAGCAGAGTTCACACACCCGATGTTTGACATGTTCGACCTTTCATCCCTCAGAACAGGGATCATGGCGGGGTCACCCTGCCCCATAGAGGCAATGAAGCGTGTCATGAATGACATGAACATGAAGGAGGTCACAATAGCCTACGGCCTCACAGAGGCATCCCCGGTCTTCACACAGACAAGTGTGGATGACCCCATCGAGAAGCGTGTCGAAACCGTTGGAACTCCCCTGCCACACATTGAGGTCAAGATAGTGGACCCTGAAACCGGCGAGGAGCTGGGCCCCGGCGAACCCGGCGAGATATGCTGCAGGGGCTACAACGTCATGAAGGGCTACTACAAGATGCCTGAGATGACAGCCGAGGCCATAGATGAGGAGGGGTGGCTCCACAGCGGCGACCTTGCGGTGACGGATGAGGACGGATACTACTCAATCGTTGGGAGAATAAAGGACATGATCATCCGGGGCGGCGAGAACATCTACCCGAGGGAGATCGAGGAGTTCCTCCACACAATGCCCGGTATAAAGGACGTGCAGGTTGTGGGGATACCCGATGAGAAGTACGGCGAAATAGTCGGTGCCTTTGTGATCAGGGAGGAAGGTGCAGATATACTCGAGGAGGATGTCAGGGACTATGCAATCCAGAGGATAGCAAGGTACAAGGTCCCGAAACATGTTTTCTTTGTTGATGAGTTCCCACTAACAGCAAGCGGGAAGGTCCAGAAGTTCAAACTTAGGGAGCTGGCAGTTGAACTCCTCAAGAAGAGGAAAGAAGGCTCCTGACCCTTAATTTTTTGAGAGATATAATGATAGTCCTGAATCGAAGGAAAAGATCAGTTGATTTTATACCTGCTGGAAGTCCCAGGGGTGCCCTTAACACCCGAAGAAAGCCAGGGTACTGGGGAAAGCTGAAAATCAAAAAAACCTCCTCTGGCCCCAGAATAGCAAGGTTCACAGTGGAGAAGGATGAAAGGGAAACCCTTAGAAAACCCTCAGAGGCCATAAAACTCCTGAGGAAACAGGCCGTGTTTCTAACAGGGCGGGATGAGGAACTTGAAGAACTGCTTGAGAATCACGGTATCAGGTACAGGTATGCAAGGGTATGCCAGCACTGCCTCCATGAGGGCTATGTGACCCTTGTGAGCTCAAAGGCATCAACGAAGCATGAGGGCCAGATCATATGCTCAAGGTGCGTTGATGAGGTAATAAGAAGGGAGCTCAAACTGGCGGGCATGGATAAATCGGCATTCAGAAACTTCAGGAGGCTGATCAGGAGGGGTGTAAGCCTTGAGAGGGTCCTTGAGATGATGTCCCCCCGCTTCGACCCGCTGGCGAACCATGAACTGACACTCTATGATATGGTGACGGCAACAGCAGACAGAACACCAAAGGTGCCCATTGACAGGCTTGAGCTTCCTGAGAAATTTAAGCGGATTCTAAGAAGAGAGGGCAGCAGGGTGCTGAGGCCAGTGCAGGTCCTTGCAGTTGATGCTGGTCTCCTTGAGGGCGCTAGTCTTATGGTTGTATCTGCGACAGCCAGTGGAAAGACCCTTGTGGGGGAACTTGCAGGTATCCCCCGGGCGATGAGGGGTGAAAGGTTCATCTACCTCACACCACTCGTTGCCCTTGCAAACCAGAAGTACAGGGACTTTAAGAAGAGATACTCTTCACTTGGACTCAAAACAGCCATAAAGGTTGGTATGAGCAGGATAAAGGCAAAGGGTGAGCTGAGGATTCCCGATACCGATATAGCCGATGCGGATATAATAGTTGGTACCTACGAGGGGATCGACTACATCCTGAGGTCAGGGAAGGCAGGTATCCTCGGCGATGTGGGCGTGGTGGTGGTTGATGAGATACATACCCTTGAGGATGAGGAGAGGGGAGCAAGACTTAACGGCATGATATGGAGGATAAAAAGGTTATTCCCGAACGCCCAGATCATAGCACTCTCTGCAACAGTCAAAAACTCCGCGGAAATAGCATCAGATTTTGGTCTGAAGCTGGTTGAATATGATAAAAGGCCAGTGCCACTTGAAAGACACCTCATATTCTCAAGGAGCGGTGAGGAAAAGAAGAACATCATACTGGGGCTTGCAGAACGCGAGTTCTCTTCGAAGTCAAGGAAGGGGTTCCAGGGACAGACAATAATATTCACAAATTCCCGCAGGAAAACCAGGATCATTGCAGAGTACCTCACAAGGAACAGGGTCAGTGCAGCAGCATATCATGCAGGTTTATCCTACTCTGAAAGGCAGCGGATAGAGAAGGCCTTTGCATCCCAGAAACTCGCCGCAGTTGTCACCACAGCGGCACTTGCAGCGGGAGTGGACTTTCCGGCATCACAGGTTATATTTGAAACTCTCCTCATGGGTAACCGCTGGCTCACCCCCAATGAGTTTTCACAGATGCTTGGACGTGCAGGCAGACCATCCTACCATGACCGGGGAGTTGTCTATGTTCTTGCAGAAATTGGCATGGAATTTGATGGTGATTCCGAGGAGTCTGTGGCCCTTGAGCTCCTTGAAAGCGGTCCTGAACCTGTTGAGGTTCAACATACAGATGAAAACATTCTTGAAAATCTTCTGGCGGATATAACCTCGGGGGCCATTGAATCAGAGCATGATATCACCCCTGATGTGCCATGGACCATGGGTGGAGACATGGCGCTTGATTTCCTTGAGTCATCTGATCTTATAAGCAGGAAAGGAGAACTCAGGGCAACTGATTATGGGATGGCCGTCTCCAGATCATTTCTAAATGTGGAGGATGCGGAGTACATAAGGAGGAACCTCAAATCCAGTAAAAAGCCTCTTGATATTGCGGTTGAACTTGAACCATTTGAGGGCGCGTATCTCTCAGGAAGAATGCATAGAGGATTAACGAGGGCAGTTGGCGCCAATGTTTCAATCCGATTGACAGCGGATTCAACCCTTGATATAATATCCAATGGGGATAATCTCATAAAACTTGATAAAAATCTACAGGAGGCTGTTCTTGGAATACAGATGGATTTTCTTTCCTGTGAATGCATGGACAGACCCTTCTGTGGGTGTATTCAGCGAAAATTATCGGAATATATACTTTGGGAGAGAATGAGTGGCAGGGACCCCAGGGATATAAGTAAGGGGCTTCTCTCAAGATATCAGATTCAGGCGTATCCTGGAGATGTTTTCAGCTGGCTTGACAAAATGGTGAGAACAGTTGAGTCCATTGGAAGGGTTGCCTCTGCATTTAAAGAGAGAATTATTTTGAAGGAATGTTCAGGTATTGCGAGGGCCATCGAAAAGGGTAAACGTATTTAGAACATTATAAATTTAGATATATATTGTAAAGGTATACGATAGCTGCAGATAGGATATAAATCACCACAAGCTGATCAAGGATTCCGGTTTCAACTGAGATGAGACAGTAGGCCATAATAAGGGAGTAGAGCATGACATAAAAGGAATCCCTTGTTTTTTGCATTATTCTGTAGCCCAACCCTAAAATTAAGCCAAGCAAACTCATTCCAGCTGCCACACCAGCTGTGCCGAATTCCACGATCATCTGTCCAAATATTGTGGGCGTGATTGTAACTCCTGTCCTCCAGCAGATCAGTTTCCCGATTAGTGTTCTTGGTCCACTGCCAAGGCCGGGAACCATACTCAAGGTTAATTTACCATGCATAACGCCAGTCATCCCTGAAAGGGTGGATAATCTGTCGAGCACACCCATTGTGAAGGCAGCCCGCATCTGTAAAAACGTTAAAGCGCTCAAGTTACTTAAGGAATACTCCTCGACTGATCTGAAATAACCTATACCCATGATTACAAGTAAAGTCACCATCAAGAAACCCAGGACTTCCCATACTTCAAATAACTCTGTGTAATAGCCCATTATGACAGTTATGAGAATAACTGCAACAAGGGGTGTTCTGTACCCAAGTAAAGCCAGGAGAAAAATGCAGATTATGTTCAGAATCATGACTCTAAACCTAGCAGCTGGTCTCTCTATACGCTTCTTCTGCATTTCATCTATTATGTAAGATGATAGCAGTGCTGTTCCAGGAATCATTAAAAAAGAGGGAATAGTTAATCTGGGGTTGAGGAGATATCTCAGGGCGGGTTTCATGAGAGGAATGCCATTCACGGATGTGATGGTTATGGCGAAAAAGGCGAAGCCAATAAGAAAGAGGGTAAGGCCAATTGATCTTATATCTTCCCTGTCAACTTTCAAGTATCTGTTTCCCCTCAAAATTCTGTCGGGTATTACCATTGAAAAAACAAAGAAACATACAAAACCAGTTATTATGTTAACATGCAGGAGCCCTGTGACAGGAATGGCAGCGAGGCCCATGAATACTGAGAAAAACACGATGAAAGCTGGAGGTGAAAATATGTGGTTTCTAAGTATTCTGCTCTTTTTGAGGAAATTCATAAAATTACTTGAAGGGAATATCCTCCTGAAAAAGCTCTTTAACCATATTTCTTCAACAGTTAGAAAGACTCCCAGCATTAATTTGAATATCAATGCTTTCCTGACGTTAAATTCCACCTTTCTGCATAGATTCCTTGCTGCATTGTAAAGATGACTCATAAAAGATACCTGCGAAGTTTATACTGTGCTAAAAGTTTATAATGTGCTAAGATTAATTACCTTAATGACCTTGTAGCGGCTTTTTATTTTTTCTAGGACATTACTGTCTGCATTGTATACTCTTATTGTTATGAAATCTGTCTGGCCATCTAGATCTCCTAGAACTTCATCAGATATTTTTATGGCCTCGGGAGTTGCCTGGAGGATCTCTATTCTACCATTTTGGATGTCCAGGGTTATTGATACATGCTTTTCTCTGCTGTACAGTTCTCTTGAAAGCTCCTGAAATCTTGATACGTCCACATTGCTTATGGGTATGTTTGTTGTCATTTCATACCTTGAGGGAATATCAAGGAGCAGATCAGACATTCTCTGGATTTTTATGGGTTCTATGATAATATCAGTGGCGTTCTGGGTTCCCGTAGCTTCCAGTGTTATTGAGTCTATGTAATAATCTGCGAATTTGTCCTGGTATTCCCCTGCAAGTATTTTTTTTCCACTGACATTCATGAGAACTTCTACCCTCCCATTGATGGTTCCCACCCATAGAACCTCACCATATATTACCCCTCTTTTCTGTGTTAAGGAGTTATAACCATTGATTTTACTGTTAATGATTTTTCCCTTACTGTAGAGATCGTTGTACTTTATCTGGACTTTGGTCATCTCTGAAGAATCGAATGTGAATGTCTGTATGTTTGAATCAATATCTGAGGTTTTAAGAAATCCGTATAAAACAAGTGAAGCGAGGAATAAAATGATTGCGACATCGATCACGGTTAATTTACCGATTTTCATTTTTTATCTCTCCCATTCCAGTATTCTAGCAGTTGCTTGTCACTAAATTGCAGAAATTTAAGAGTCTGCAGCTACAGTTGAAGACATTTAGACTTGAGTAAATATTAACTTTCTAGTTATTTAACTTATGATGTGGATTAACTTTTCATATTGATATAGATTTAATACCATACTTCTCTTGATCTGCGATTAACTGCTTGCACAACCACAACAAATTCCACATTGAAGAAGAAAAACTTAAATGCCGTCGGTAATAGACCTTATTTAAAATATAACATGATCACAACTTCCTTATGAAGGAGGATTATTAAATGGAAAATTCAAATCGGAGAGTACTATACCTTGTACCGTCATTCATAGTATTCCTAATGGCTCTTATGGTAACTTTCAAGCACCCATGGCCAGTTGGGTGGGATATATTCTACCATATTCATCTGGCAAAGGTTTACATGTTAAATGGTTTAACATTTTTTGATCCTGTTTACAATGCACCTGAGGGAGCTATTATTAACTACCCACCAGTTTTTCACATGACACTTCTTGCACTGGCATATCTCTTTAGAATGAACATGTTTGATGTGGCAAGGATAATACAGCCATTTTTGGCATGTCTTGTTGCTTTATCAGTTACTCTGGTTGCCTCAAGGTTCTATGAGGATAAAATCGTGGGTTTAGCTGCAGGTTTAATACTTTTCTCAGGAGCAATTGCAATGAGGCTTGTTTCACCATTGCCAGAGAATATGGCGCTTATATTCCTTCCTTTAAGTATTTACTTTTACTATGAATTCTTTAAAGAGGATAAATTACTCTCTTCATTCATATCAGGAGTTTTAATGGGCATCGTTGCACTTATACACCCAGCTGCAACCTTTTGCCTTGGCTTTGCAATTACCTTCATCACAGCCGGAATTATAATAACTGAACTCTACTTTAAAAGAGATGTCGGTATCATAAAAAAGGCTTTGAAAGGTTATGGGATCCTGATTATGACTGCGGGCTTAATTGCAGCGGTATGGTGGGCACCGGCATTTTACCTTAAAAGTACTGGTGGACCTGGTGGTGTAAGCACATCACTACAGACTTCAAGAAACCTCAGTATAATGAAATATCCTGATCTCTTGGGTTACCTTGTTATAGTACTATCTCTTGTTGGTCTCACACCCTCCATTAAAAGATTCGGTTTAAGAGATCGTTTTATACTTTTATGGGTTATTTCGATGTTCCTTCTCTCAAAGGCATACTACTTTGGGGTTAATGTCATAACCTATAGGGTACTCATCTACATAATGATTCCTATGAGCATTCTGGCGGCTCATGGGTTAAGATACACTGCAGAAATCATTGAAACTAAAAATAAAAATATTGCATGCATTTTAATGGCAGCTGTACTTTTATTTGCTGTTTTCCAAGGGTTCAGCAACCTATCAAGTACAGAAGTTGTTGATTATGGTGCTATGACATCTCATGGAAGAATTAAGATCGCGCCTCCCACACCTTCAGAAGTTGAACTTGCAGAATGGTTCAGCCAGCAGGATAAAGGGGGCACCATTTCAATGTCAAATTATTTCGCAGCAGGGTTCATAATGGCTTATACAAACAGACCCGTGAATCCTTTATTATATGAGAAACCTGAAATCCCTCAGAGGAATGAGCTGACTAAAAATGGAATCGTTTTTCTGGTATTTGATAAAAGACTTAGGGCGAACGGAAATTTCACTTTTGATGCTTCCAGCAGTTTTCTCTTCTATAATCCATCAAAGGTTGATGTATCAAGCCTGAAATACCCTTATCTTGAGAAGGTTTATGAGAACAGCGACTTTGTTGTCTACAGGGTGGTCTAGCTGAATGAGAAAGGTTATATATACTGTCCACTAGATCAAAATAGGGAGGATTTAGGGTTTGTAGTGTCCATTTTATCACCTTGAAATCCTCCTCATCAATTGGGGCAGGTCATATCCCGGCATGACCCTGCATATTCAGGAAACCTCAGGACCTCATTCATTTTGCTTCCATACCTGTAGATGGTTATGCCCTTGCATCCAAGTTCATATGCTGCCCCGAATACCCTCTCAGCGTCATTTATGGATGCATCAGGCGGCAGATTAACGGTTTTTGAGACGGCGTTATCCACATGGCGCTGGAAGGCAGCCTGCATCTTAACATGAAAGACAGGGTCGATTTCATGGGCTGTTACGAAGAGCCTCCTGATTTTTCCTGGAACCCCTGACACCCCATGCAGAGTGCCCTTTGATATTATCATTTCAAATGTATCCCTTTTCAGCCGCCCCCTTGCGATTCTTTCAAATAGGGGATTGTTTTCGGTGAATTTTCTGCCCAGAATGTTTCTTGTGAATGAAACCGCAAAGAGGGGTTCGATCCCGCTGCTTGTACCTGCTATTATGCTGAGGGAACCTGTGGGTGCAATGGTTGTCAGTGTGGCGTTTCTCATCCCCTCGAACCCCATTTTATCCCACATGCTCCCTGAAAATTCCGGAAACGACCCCCTCTCAGCTGCAAGATCAGATGAGGCCCTCCTAGCTTCACCCTCTATGAAGGACATGACCCGCTCAGCCACCCCAAGAGCCTCCCCTGAATTGTAGGGCACACCCAGCTTTATGAGCATATCAGCGAATCCCATTACACCAAGGCCGATCTTCCTTGTCTTCAGCGTCATCTCCCTGACCTCAGGGAGCGGGTAGCTGTTGACGTCTATGACGTTGTCAAGGAAGTGCACCGCTGTATGGACGGTTCTTCTGAGTCTTTCCCAGTTCACACCTGAAGCTGAGACCATTAATGAGAGGTTGATTGACCCGAGGTTACATGACTCATAGGGGAGTAGGGGCTGCTCACCGCAGTTGTGGACAATGAAACCGTTGGCATTGAAGGCATTTGCACCTGCAACACAGGCATCATAGACATCCTCATAACCATTACTTTTGAGGGAGAGAAATGTGGAGAACCTCTCCCCTGAGTTAAAACTGCTCCCCGAGTCCATAACAAGCATATCACCCCTTTCAAGGTCGCAGGCGGCCTTCCATACTGGTTTATCCTCCATTACGAGCACCGGGTGATCATGGGTCAACTTTAAACTGTAACCCTCCCTGGTTTTAAGCTCAAAAACCTCTCTGTAACCTGTTTTAAAGAACCCTGAAGTGGAGGGATACTCTGAGCCATTGACAACCGCCATGAATGCTCTGCCCTCAAGTTCATTTACCGGGAGGGGACCCTCTGAGGTCATTATCAGGGTGTCACTGGATATGCATGGGTTGGTTGCCTCTATCCTTCCAAGGGAGGGTGTCGGGTTGCGCCGGTTTATCCTGTCCTCGAATATCATTCCGGGGTCCCCTGACCTCCAGGCGGCCTTCACAATCCTCTTGAATATCTCCCTGGATGGTACTGAGTCAACGGTTTCACCCGTCCTGGGGTTTATGAGGTCAATCTTCCTGTCCTCCATGAACCTGTCAGGGACCGAAACAGAGAGGTTGAAGTTTCTGAGGGGCCCCTCTGATGTCTTGGCCTCTATGAATCCGAATATGTCGGGGTGGCTGACATGGAGCACCCCCATATTGGCCCCACGTCTCCGTCCACCCTGCTTTATAACCTCAACTGCAACGTCGAATACCCTCATGAATGACACGGGACCTGAGGCCACGCCCATCGTCGATGCAACGGTGTCCCCCCTTGGTCTGAGTCTGGAAAATGAGAATCCAACGCCCCCCCTGATTTGTGGATTATTGCCATGTTCCTGAGGGATTCGAATATGCTCTCAATTGAATCATCAACAGGGAGGACAAAACATGCTGAGAGCTGGTTTATGGGCGTACCTGCATTCATGAGGGTGGGTGAATTCGGGAGGAACTCAAGATTCCGCATAACCGAATAGAAGAGTTCCTCTGTCTCATAGCTGTCGAAACCATACATCTCATCTGCAGATGCAACTGCACGGGCAACCCTCCTGAACATCTCCTCAGGGGTCTCTACAACCTCACCCCTTTCGTTCTTCAGGAGGTACCTCTCCTCAAGTACCTTCAGGGCGGTTTTTGTTAAATTTATCATCATTAAGAGTTATATGAAGCCATTTATGGTAGCATCTCCAGGAGCTCCCTGACATCGGATATGACACTCTCGATGGCATCATCAAGTATTCTCTGGCCAAGAACAGGGTCAGGGTTTATACCCTCCTTTTCACAGATTCTTGCGGCCCTATCAATCCCCTTATTGGCCTCTCTGGCCTCCCTGAGGCCTATCATTCCTATTTCGGGATACAGTTCTGGTCTGCATTCCCCGAGTCTCGTGAGGTCCGCTATGCCCAGTATGATTCCAGCGGACACCTCACCGCTTCCTGCGTGGGGACCCTCAATTTCAACGATTCTGTTATTCCAGATTATCTCCATGTCAAGTTCATCCATGAGATCCTCAACGCAGTCCTCAAGCTGGTTTCCGCCATGACCATTTACGATAACAGCTGCGTCGATGTTCAGGCGTTTCCTGGCCTTTCTCAGGACTGGTTTCAGGTCCCCTTCCAGAAGTTCATCCCTTTCAATATGGATGCCGTGCTTAACGTATGGAAACTCGGTTGCACCGTAGATTACCCCCAGGAACTTCGCCCCTGTTCTGAGGGACGCCTCCAGGGCCACATATGATGCTATCTTGGCATCGGTGTCGATTGGGAGGGCCGGGCCGTGGTTCTCAAGGTGTGACCCCAGGGCGAGTATACCCACCCTGTGAACATCCCCTGAGATTACGTTACCGGCATCAAGGTTGAGTTCAACCACCCTTCACACCTCTAGGTTCCATATTGCATCTCCAATGTGGTGTATGGTTTTGATGGCCTTTCCAGAGTCATTTTCTATCATTTCAGGTCCGCTTATGAGGCTTATTCCCACTGCAAGGGGTTTTCGGTGTTTTTCGTCCACCACGATAACGATGTCATCTCTTTCAATTTCAGGGTCAGCATCAACTATGCCTGGACTCATCACATCGGCCCCGTTTGCAAGGAACCTCACGGCCCCCATATCAACCACCACATAACCCTTTTCTATATCCTTCATATGGATGGCTCCCCTCAGGGTGGGAACGACCCTTTCATCCATGAACATGAGGAGCGGCTCTCCATTGATGAGTATTATGTCGTTTTCATCTGTTTCTATTATCTCAACGGTGGCCTTTCTGGGTATGAGCAGGGAGAATTCCCCTATCTGGTCGAGAATCTCCTTCATCTTCTTTTTCTTTATATGGTACCTCTTTTTGATCTTCACATTCACACCCTGGAAATTTCATGAGAACCTTACATATCTATATGGTTTAATCCATTAAACCAGTTTACCCTCTAATCTGCAATCACCTTTATTTAAAGAGTAAGATTTATGCCATTATCGTTGTGAGAAAACTTATATACTAGTAAAATAGAAAAATGGAGTATCTGACTGGAAGATTCTGGCTTGTTAGTTAGATTTAAATATAATCTGACCATATTTTAATCTAGGATAGGTGATAGATGTGAGTTCACAGAGAGTTAACGTACAGAGACCACTTGATGCTTTGGGCAATTCACTGAATTCCCCTGTGATCATCAAACTTAAGGGTGACAGGGAATTCAGGGGAGTTTTAAAAAGCTTTGATCTCCATATGAACCTCGTGCTGAATGATGCAGAGGAACTGGAGGACGGAGAGGTTACAAGGAGGCTCGGAACCGTCCTTATACGTGGAGATAACATAGTCTACATATCCCCGTAGGGTGATCCGGGAATACAGCTTTGATTTATATATGAATAAAGAAAGCATATATTTAAATTAACAAGTTTTAACTGATTTTCAGGAGGATTAGAACATGAAAGGTACTCCATCATTTGGTAAGCGTAACAAGAATCTCCATATAAGGTGCAGGCGCTGCGGTAAGAACTCATACCACGTGCGTAAGAAGGTATGTGCAGCATGCGGCTTCGGGAAATCACGCCGTATAAGGCGCTACAGCTGGCAGAATAAAAAAATTACAGGCCAAAGGTTGAAATAAATGGATAACAAGGGCCCTGTTGATGTGCGGATAATTGTTGAGGGAGCCTCTGACGTTGAGAGTGTTTCAAGGGCACTGCAGAGGGTATCCCTCGGCGCCAAATACCATATAACCATATCATCCATAGTGCCAACAACAAGCCTTGAAATAGCCATGAGGGCTGTTGAGGGCGCGGATATTGTCCTCATAGCCACTGACGTTGACCAGACAGGACGGGAACTGGCTGATAAATTCCGCGAAGCCCTTAAGGGCCACGTTGGGCATATTGAGAGGATGAAACTCCCCTATGGTCATGACGTCGAGTACCTCGACCCTGACCTCATAAGGGAGGAAATAGAAAACGCCATCATAAGGGCCGGACTCCAGACACTCTCAGGTGTGAAAAATCTGAGGAACATGAAGGAGAGCCTTGAAGAGTGTCAGGAGAGGCTTAATGAACTGGTAGCCGAAAACAGTGCCCTCAGGGATGAAAATATTAAACTCCTCGGTGAAGTTGAGGATGGTGAGAGGGAAGCAGAATCCCTCAAAGAGGAGATAAAGGTCCTCGAGGAGAAATTAAAGGTCCTCGAGGAGGATTATTCCCGGATCAAAACTCGTTTTTCTGAAATTAAAGATAAGGAACTTCTTGAGACCTTCTCAATAGGGGAACTCTGGAGCGAAACCTTTGGAGAGGAACCAGATGACCCTGAGAAGATTTATTTTGTAACTGATCACATCAAACCTGAAGGCATAATCCTTGGCCAGGGCTTCATCGCGGCACCATCAAGGGAGGATGCTGTTGAGTGGCTTAGAATAGTTAAATCGGCCCTGGTGTTCACTGAAACCGATGATGAATCATCCTAGACCCGGGAACTTAAAACCTTCTTGTTGGGAGAATCTGAAGTGAGAGACAAATGTGGTATTGTAGGGATTTACTCACAGGATAAAAACATCAGCGTGGCCTCCCAGATCTACTATGCACTCTATGCCCTTCAGCATCGGGGGCAGGAATCCGCAGGGATCTCAACATTCAATGGCTCCGAAATGTTGACCCACCGGGGCATGGGACTTGTCTGTGACGTCTTCAACCCTGAGAAACTGGATGAGCTCGATGGAACTGTTGGTATAGGTCATGTCCGTTACTCAACCACCGGTGAATCCAGGATTGAGAATTCTCAGCCATTCTGGAGCGAATTTCAGGGGGGTAAAATCGCCATAGCCCACAACGGTGACATAATAAATTCAATGGAACTTCGGGATGAACTGGAGGATGAGGGTCACTCATTCATATCAACCACGGATTCAGAGGTGATATGCCACCTTCTGAGCAGGGAATATGAAAAAAGACCCAACATGATAGGTGCCATAAAGAGGGTTTCAGAGCAGCTTGTCGGGTCCTACTCCCTCGTGGTCCTCTTCAATGGGGATCTCTACGTTATAAGGGACCCTGTTGGTATAAAGCCCCTGGCATTTGCAAGGAAGGGAAACACCCAGATGGTTGCCTCTGAAACCGTTGCCTTTGATGTTATAGGGGCCGAGCATGTGAGGGATGTTCAGCCAGGGGAGATACTGCACCTCAACAGGGGCAAGTCCTACTGGGTTGCCAATGCCCCCAACACCCGGAGGGCCCACTGCATGTTTGAGTACGTCTACTTTGCAAGACCCGACAGCGTCATAGACGGCCGCAACGTCTACAGGGTACGGCTCAGTATAGGGGAGGCCCTTTACCGTGAACACCCCGCTGATGCCGATGTGGTTGTACCTGTACCTGACTCCTCCATTCCGGCCGCCATAGGTTACTCCCGTGCATCAGGGATACCCTACGGTGAGGGGCTCATAAAGAACAGGTACGTTGGACGCACATTCATAATGCCCACACAGGAGGAACGTGAAACAGCGGTTAAACTCAAGATGAACCCCATAAGGTCGGAACTTGAGGGTAAGAGGATAGTGCTCATCGATGACAGCATAGTGAGGGGCACGACCTCCAGGGCACTCATTGACATAATCAGGGATGCCGGGGCAGAGGAGATACACCTGCGTATAGGATGCCCCCCCATAAAGTCGCCCTGCTATTATGGTATAGCCATGGCTACCCGTAAGGAGCTTATAGCATCAAGCAGGGATGTTGAGGAGATAAGGAAGATAATAGGGGTTGATTCCCTGGGTTATCTGAGTATCGAGTCACTTGTTGAATCTATAGGCATCAAAAAGGGGTTCCTCTGCACGGGATGCCTTGATGGGGACTACCCGACACCTCTTCCCTCAGATATAGATGAATATGAGGCAATGAGGTCCTGCCTCTAGTTCCCGTATAAAAATTTTAATGTGATCAAGATGTCCTTCACTTTTTCTGGCTTCGATAAATCTTTCCAATGTGGTTTAAATGCCTGAGCTCCTATCACCAGCCGGTGACTTCCCATCGCTGATGGCAGCCCTTAAGTCAGGCGCTGATGCGGTTTACGTGGGCCTTGAGGGCTGTAACATGAGGGCAAGGGCTGGTAATTTCAGCATCGGTGAAATTGCTGAAGCAGCGGAGGTAGCCCACAGCTACGGCGCAGGGCTCTATGTATGCACAAACACGGCCCTCAGGGACTCTGATATTGAGAGACTTGAGAGATTATTCCCTGAGGTTTACTCTGCAGGTGCTGATGCGGTGATAGCCTCTGACCTTGCGGCTGTGGAACTTGCATCTGAATGCGGCCTGGACGTCCATGTCAGTGTACAGGCGAATGTTACAAATACAAGGACGCTGAGGATACTGGGGGAGATGGGAGCCACAAGGGCCATACTCTCAAGGGAGCTCTCCCTTCGTGAGATCTCAGAGATTGCAGCAGCTTCACCCATTGAAATCGAGGTTTTTGTCCATGGGGCCCTATGCACAGCAATATCAGGGAGATGCTACCTCAGCTCCCATCTTTATGGTAGAAGTGCCAACTGCGGGGACTGCCTTCAGCCATGCAGGAAGAGGTGGAGGCTGGTATCTGAGGATGGAGAATTCGACCTTGAGGTGACCCCGGGGGGTGATGTAAGGAGTTACATCCTGAGTCCGAGGGACCTCTGCATGGTTGAACATATACCTGAACTGCTGGATGCCGGTGTCGACGCCCTTAAAATAGAGGGTCGTGGGAGGGCGGCGGATTACGTTGCGACCGTCACATCGGTGTACAGGGAGGCAATTGACACCCACCTCTCAGGTGAGTGGAGTTTTGATTCCAGGTGGCTTGATAGACTTGAAGGTGTCTTTAACCGCGGGTTTGGTACAGGGTTATACTTCTCTGAGCCAGACACCGGTAGCAAGGGTAACGTCTCCAGTTATGTGAAGCAGGATGTGGGGGAGGTTGTTAACTACTACAGGAAGGTGGGGGCCGCCGAAGTGAGACTGTGGAGGCCACTTGAGGTTGGGGATGAGATCATAATACAGGGCAGAACAACGGGGGCCCTCATACAGCGTGTTGAGTCCCTTCAGGTTGATGGCAATCCCGTGGAAAGTGTTGAATCTGGCAGGGCGGGTCTTCTAGTGGAGGACAGGGTCCGACCGGGGGACCTCGTATACCGGAGGGTTAGAAGGGATTGATATAATCTGTATTCATATCTGTCTCTGATGTGTGTTGTTGTTTTTGATGTGTGGCCCCGTGAATTACATCCTTTATCTGATCTTTTAGCTACCTGGAAACGTGGTATCCCATTCTGTCCATGGTATCCGTCGGTAACTGTTATTTTTAAAAGTGATGCTCCACATATTAAAGAGGGGTGAGTTAATGATAAGGGTAAAGGATGCCATGCAGACCGAGGTCATAACAGTTAAGAGGAACAGTAAGATACATGATGCTGCACGGATACTGAGGGAGAACAGGATCAGCGGGGCCCCTGTTGTTGATGATGAGGGTAAACTCGTGGGTGTTATCAGTGAGGGAGATATAATGAGGCTGATTGAGGTCCATTCACCCAGTCTGAACCTCCTCATGCCATCACCCCTGGACCTGCTTGAACTTCCAGTTAGAATGAAACATGAATACGATGAGATAGCAAAGGGAATCAGGAAGGCTGCCATGATGCGGGTTGAGGAGATAATGACGGATAGGGTTGTAACGGTGCACCCCGATGCATCCGTCTCTGACGCCGCGGAACTCATGGACAGGCATGATATAAAGAGGCTTCCTGTGGTTGAGGATGATGAGCTGGTGGGTATCATAACAAGGGGCGATATAATAGGTGCATTTGTTAAGTGATGAAAACCGGTGTCTCAATGAAGAGGATAGCGATCTACGGTAAGGGTGGTATAGGGAAGTCCACAATCGTATCGAATATGGCCGCAGCCTATTCCTCTCATCACAGGGTACTCGTCATAGGCTGTGATCCAAAGGCGGATACAACCAGGACACTCTACGGTGAAAGGCTCCCCGCAGTACTTGATGTCCTCAGGGAGAACCGTAAACCTGACGCCTCTGAGGTTATCCATGAGGGTTTTGGCGGTGTTAGGTGTGTGGAGTCAGGGGGGCCTGAACCCGGTGTTGGATGTGCCGGGAGGGGGGTGATCGTTGCAATGAACCTCCTTGAAAAACTTGGTGTATTCGAGGAGGAAATTGATGTCATCATATACGATGTCCTCGGTGATGTGGTCTGTGGGGGATTCGCGGTGCCACTCCGTGAGGAATTTGCAGATGAGGTCTATATAGTAACCTCCGGGGAGTACATGTCCCTTTACGCTGCAAACAATATTGCAAGGGGTATAAGGAAACTGAGGGGTAAACTTGGGGGTGTCATCTGTAACTGCCGTGGCATCAGAAATGAGGTTGATATTGTATCTGAATTCGCCTCAAGGATAGGTTCACGTGTTATTGGTGTGGTCCCAAGAAGCTCCCTTGTTCAGGAGAGTGAAATTGAGGCGAAAACCGTGATTGAGAGCTTCCCTGAATCTGAACAGGCAGAGGTTTACAGGAAACTGGCAGATGAGGTTTACCTTAACACGGAATTCGTGGTACCTGAACCCATGGACCCTGAGGAGTTTGAGGAGTTCTTCAGAAAATTCAGGGGAGATGATTGATATGGAGAGGTATATTCAGCTCGGGCTCTTCCACCTTCTGGTGGGTGCTGTGATGGTTCTCATGGCAGTCTGGGCACTGTACCCTGCAAGCACCATGGGATATGAACCCGTGTGGCATGCGGCCCTGAAAATCATATTCGGAGCCCTTATGATGGGCGCTGGATTTAAACTTTTAAGGGTCTAGATTTCATCCCATTTTTCCGGGACGGCACCCAGCTCCCTGAATGCCCTTTCAACGGCTTTCTCAGCTTCATCTCTGGTTTTGAAGTGGTGGAGATGTGACTTGCATCTGCAGTCGGAGCATCCGAAGCCCCTGATGGAGTCTTCCCCCTCAAGTTTTTCTGAAACTGCACATTCGAGTCTCCTCTTATCTGTGGAGTAGAGAACCCCCACAACCTCTGCATCACTCAGGAGGTAGTCTATGTGCCATCTTCTCCTTTTTTCAGCCCTCAGATGTCTTCTTATTCTAGCCTCAAGTGAACCAAAACCTGATCCAACGTACACGTAGTAGCCTGGAGGAAACCTCATAGTACCCAGACCTCCAGTTCTGGTTTCGGTTCCACGGCACCTTATGATAAGACAGTACGTACCCTTCATGCTGACTCCATAATAATTTTAATATTTATATTATCAATCAACCACTTTCATTCCAGGTTGCAGTAATAAATCTGCATGTTATTATCATTGCAAGAAATTTTTAGTAAAATTTATATTTTTTCATAATTTAATTATATTCTGGTTTCTGCAGGGCACCAATGTATTGGGGGTGATACCATGGCAGTGGCAAAATGGTTGCTTTACATAATTGGTATAATACTGGTAATTATGTATACTGGGCTACCTTGGGGTCCCGTATCCGGCTCTAAGGGACCCGGTATGGCACGCTGCCCTTAAAATTATTGTTGGGCTTGTAGCCCTATGGGGAGGTACCAAGGCAGAGTAGTAATTTTGCCATCCGAACTTTTTTTGAGGGGCCCTGCAGGGACCTCAAGATCACATGGTGGTTGCATGGCTGAGGTCAGGTACACTCTGAGGGCGAGGGGTCACCCCAACGTTACCGCAAAGCACAGAACAACATTTGAGGTCACAGCTGACCCTGAAATAGGTAAAACCGCAGACTGTATAATAGGTGTTTCATCATCTGATTCTGTTTCAACAATTCCTGATGAAGTGAGATCTGCCATAGCAAGGGAATCATCACGTGTGAGGGTCCTGCTGCGCACTGAAAATGGCTTTGATGAAATAAGTGGTTACGGGCACCCTGACCTCACCCTGGATCACCCAACAGATATCGTATGCCGTAAGAGCAGTTATATATGTGGCAGAACACTCATGGTGGGGGCTGATAAGGCGGCCTGCGACCTTGACAGAAAGCTTGTGAAGGATCTGATGGATGGCAGGGAACTCACGGTTGATATAATAGTTGAATATGAGGATTCTGATTAGTTCCGATTGTTTTTAACAATTGCCAGTTTTCCATGAAATTGCAGTTCAGATGGAATTTTAAAGTGCTAATCATGAAATAGGAGTGCAGGGGACGGGATTCGAACCCGCGAAGGGACTCCCCCACTAGGCCCTCAACCTAGCGCCTTTGACCGCTCGACCACCCCTGCATGGGAAAAATTAGTGCTTAACGGGGAGTGGAACAAAGTATCTACGTTTTACTATTTAAAGTTTGCGGTCTGATGGGGAAAAGAGAGCCGATCATTCTTTAAGGTGCAGTGAAAAGAAATCCTTTATGAATGTAGCTTCAGAATCAATGGAGGTGATTATCTTTGTCCTGTCTTAGGGAGGCGGGTGATGATCTCCTGGTGGATATTGAGGTGTCCCCTGCTTCAGGTGGCTTCGAAGTCAGATCCTACAATGAGTGGAGGAAAAGAATTGAGATTAAGGTCAGGGCACCCCCAGAGAAGGGCAAGGCCAACAGGGAGATAATAGAGGAGTTTTCAGCTGCCTTTAACACGAACGCTGACATAGTATCGGGTCATAAAAGTAGGCATAAAACATTGAAGATCTATGGGATGGATGCTGAGACATTCAGAACTCTTCTGGAAGAGAAATTTGGGGTTATAATTCCCGGGTGAGTAGGTGTATATGGAATAAATTGAACCATAGTTTCAGTTGAGTGAAGATATTAACTGTACAGAAAACTTTATTAGTCCTCGTTAACAGAAAGGATGAATGGAGGTTAGAAATGATTTCCACGGTCACAACGACAACAACCACCACCGTAACCACCGCGGATGTAATGACATACAGTATAATAGCAGTGATTGCACTCATAGGATTTCTGGCTCTAAAGGAGATTCTAAGCTCGGATGAAACGGGAAACGAGACAATAAAGGCAATGGTATCTGGATCCAACGTGGCGATTCTGCCACTGCTCATAGTATTTGCAGCGATCGTAATATACAGGGTTCTAACAATAGTCTAAGGGGGTTAAAATGAACAGAAACGCTTTAATACTGATAATTGTGGTTATTCTTGTCATAGTGGGCGCAGCAGCCCTTATGATGGGAAAACAGACCATAACACCCCCTGCAGCAGGCAACACACTCCTTGCACTGGAAAACCATGCAACTGACCATCAGGTACATGCAGTGGCAGTAGCGGAGAATATATCAAAGGCTGACGGATCACTTACAAACATCTACATTGACTCATGGACCCAGCCAGGCGGTAACGTCACTGTGGATCTATCAAGGGAACTTGGCTACAACGGCTCATTACCTGCCGGAACAACATTCACCTTAAAGATGTGGCTTGATCCACACGGAAACAAAACAGGAAACGCAACCCTCAACATGACGGTCCATGGAGGCACAGAGGACAAGATAGCTGATGAAACAAAGGCTTATCTTCTCACCGCTTCACACGTATTTTATCCACTATCCACGATAACATCAAACCAGGTCAACGTCACACAGGATCCCGCAAAGGGTGCTGAGTTCCTCAAGGGTATAAGGTCAGTGTATGTTGAGATTCTCATCACAGTAAACGCAGATGGGACTGTTACAATAACACAGCTAGCGCCTCCGGTTCTATGTACACTTGCAGCAGGTGGTTAAAAAAACTTTTTTTCTTTTTTTTATTAAATAGGGAGGTTTTTTCATGAAGGCAGTTATACCAGCAGCTGGTCTTGGGACCCGTTTTCTTCCCGCAACCAAGGCACAGCCCAAGGAGATGTTACCGGTATTTGATAAACCAACAATCCAGTACGTTGTGGAGGAGGCTGTGGCTTCAGGCATAGACGACATACTCATAATAACAGGTAAGGGTAAGAGGTCAATCGAGGACCACTTTGACAGGTCATTTGAACTTGAGTATTTCCTGAGGAAGAACAACAAGAAGGAGTACCTTGACGAGGTTGAGGCCATCTCTGACCTTGCAGACATATACTTTGTGAGACAGAAGGAGCAGAAGGGGCTGGGGGATGCCATATACTGTGCAAGAAAACACATAGATGGTGAGGAAGCATTTGCGGTTCTCCTGGGTGATACGATAACGTCATCTGATGTCCCGTGCACCCGTCAGCTCATGGATATATATGAAAGGTACGGTGCCTCTGCCATTGCAGTTGAGGAGGTCCCAAGGGATAAGGTTGAACGGTACGGTATCATTGATGGAAGGGAGGTCAGTGAGGGCATCTACAGCATAGATGATATGGTCGAAAAACCCCCTATCAGTGAGGCTCCATCGAATCTTGCCATAATGGGAAGGTACGTACTTGAGAGTGAAATATTTGATCACATAGAGAACGTTCCCCCGGGATTCGGGGGTGAGATCCAGCTGACCGATGCCATGAGGGAACTTAAAACAGTTTATGGCTGTGTTTTCAGGGGTAAAACCTATGATATAGGTAACAGGGTGGACTGGCTTAAAACGTCCCTTGAATTTGCCATGAGGGATGATGAGATAAGACCGGAACTGGTTGATTACATGAGGGGTCTCATCTCCAGGTACTGAGTTTACATTTTTTTGAGGTCTTTCTACATAGAAAGGCATTACGAGGAAGAGTATGGAGTTGGATATCCCGTGGGATACAGTTATACCCGCGATGCTCGTATGGGAACTGGATATCCCTTCATAAGAAAGGCATTACGAGGAAGAGTATGGAGTTGGATATCCCGTGGGATACAGTTATACCCGCGATACTCCTTGTTCTCTGGAATACAAGACCATAGACTATTGCAACGCTGAAGACGAATATAAGGTCGTAACCGGATTTCCAGCCCACGTGAAGTGCTGTAAATAGTAGTGATGCATAGAGAAGTCCCGGAAATTTTCCCATAACATCTTCGGCGTTTCTCTGAACGATTCCCCTGAAGAGGAGTTCTTCAGCAAGCCCTGTCCCTATGAGCATAACAGTAAAGCCCAGAATAAAATTCTGAACTGAGAGATGGGGGATGAGGGCCTCTGGCCTGAGTATCTGGTATTCAATGTACCCCATGGGGAAACCTGTAAGTGCAGCTGCAACCTGCCACCGTAATTTCCTCAGGTTCAGCCCTGCATCGTCCCTTGTGAGGTTCTGGGTTCTCATGAGGGCTGCTGATGCCGCAAAAAGCGGAACCGCTATTATTATGTACCAGTAGAGGTGCTTTACAACTGTGAGGGGCATTGAAAGTCCCACGATCCTTATGATGGGAAGCATCATCATGGCGGCAAGGAGAACCTTCATCTTTTTCTTTGAGAGTGATGAGTGAATAAATAGGGCAAAGAGAAGCACTGTGTGAATCACAAGCCCCAGTTTCATGCTTATAAAGGTTGTTGTGTACTCTGCAATAACGAGGATGGAAAGGTATAGGAGGAGCACCGAGGTGTTGTACCTGAGGAACTCATCACTGAGCTGATCCTCCAGCTCCTTCATCTTTGCATATGCAACAAGTACCTTGACCTTCTCCTGGTTCCTTAGACAGATCTCATTATAACGTTTATATGCATCAATCGCCTCATCATGCTTCCCGAGCCTTTCAAGAACCCTTGCACTGTGTAAAACAGCCTCTGATTCATTTTTGAGATCGTTTACCCTTCTGAAACCTGACGCTGCAAGGTTGTAGAACCATCCTGCCCGCTTCAGCTTACCCTTCCTCTCATAAATCTTGCCCATGCAGAATGATACATCCGCCTCACGCGGGTCGTGTTCCTCCCTGTAGAGTTCAAGGGCGTTCCTGTAACTCTCAAGGGCGAGATCAGTCTTCTGAAGTTTATGGTATTCTCTCCCCATTTTGAAGAGTGTGTCAGCGGTTTTTTTTACGTCTCCTGCTTCTGCGTACTTTTCGGCCCTTAGATTAAGGTACCTGATCCTGTCAATGTAATCCTCTGGTCTGAGAATCCTTCGCCTCTCCAAGTTACCACCTAATTCTTCATGACCATCCTCTGAAATAGTTCCCCATCAACGTGAAGGTCCAGCTGCCCAGCTGATGGAAGGGAAGCCTTTTCGAACTTCTTAACGTCCTGCAGCATGCTCATCTCGAGTATGGCCTCCATTGACCTCACACCATGCCTGTACTCTGGGATCCTGAGGAATGCATTCAGCACCCCATCATCGATCCTGAGGCGGCCATCCCCATCAAAGAGGTGTGGGGTCTTCCTCTCAAACATGGACCTTAAGAGTATTGCCCTCCTCAGCATAAAAAATTTGTCTCGCCTGTGCTGTGGATCGGGACCGATGATATTCACATAGCCCCGTAGCCTGCTTATGAAGTCCCTAACCTTGGCTTCCCTGAGAATTTCAGGGTCCTGTGACTCGAACTCCTGGAATGTGCTGCTTGTACCACCTGCAAATACAAGTATGGATTTACCCAGGGGTGCATGCTGTCCCCCTCCCTGAACTCCCCGTCCTGCATGGGCGCCAGGAAGTACCTGATCCATCCAAGCCTTTTACCCATCATGGGTGAGTCGAATTCGTCAAAGAATGCCTGGGGAACCATACCCTCAAGTACCACATCCCTTATCTGATGAAAGGCGTCTATGAGGTCATCCTCATCCCTGAACTGGGATATGTTGAAGTTCAGGGGTTTTATTCTCTCAGGGTCCACACTTGCAGCCAGCTGGCTCACAGCGAATGACTTGCCGGCCCCTGGCGGACCAAAAACCCCAATGCAGAGGGGTCTTTCAGGGTTCTCATTTTTCATGTATTCCATCAGCAGATTCCTTATGCTCTGATAGCCCTCAATTTCCCTACGGTCCGCTGTTATGAGTTTACCAAAGTGTGCAACAGGAAGTGGACATTTTCTTCTCCTGTAACCGTTTATCACAATGTACCTTGACACGGCCTCTATATCGAATAGTGGTGGTGAGTCAGCTATTGTCCAGAAACCCTTGGGGCGGAGGGGTATGTCAACGGCCCCAATATTCTCACCCCCTGAATGGAATATGTCACTTACAGGGTAGTCGGGTTCCTCGGAAAACCCGATTGAAAGGAGTTCAGAGGCAGCAGCCATCCCCCTCCTTACTGAGTCATCAATTTCAAGGCCCCTGCTCAGCGATGCTGTGAGTCCTGCCGTGAATGCGCAGCCGCACCCCTGCATTTTACCAGGGGCCCTCTCGATGAGGTTTCCCTCGAATATCTGTGGGTGGTAGAATAACCTGGCATCATCCCCATCATGGTATATGGCGCCCTCCAGGCCCACGCGAACGATCATTCTGAGATCCTGGATGTCCTTAAGTGTCGGGTTGTTTCTCATCTGCCACATGAAGTCCTCTGCTGTTCTCTCCCAGGAGAGCCTCCTGCTTATATTGGCACCGTACTCCCTGAGGTCCTCCATGGTTATTATGAGGAGAAGGTTTTCACGCTGCCTTTCCAGGAGGTGCTCCCAGAGGCTGCCGCTGAATAGGGGTGATGACATCTTGAGTACCGTGGTGGGGTCACCATCAATTATGGCTGAGGGCCATCTCTCCTTCATTTCCCTGAAACCATTCCCTGCATCATCTATAACGACAATATCTGCGTCCTGGTCCCTGAATTTGAATGGCATCGATGGGAGACCCTCATCTGGTCCTGTGTAGCCCATGAACCTCTTCACGTGATAACCGTCACCTGAGGGTTTTAACTCTGCAAATGAATGTATGAACTCGGAGGGGTCTGTTTTCTCAGGTCGGCACGACAGTGAGGGGTGGTTGACATCCGCAAGGTTTTTAAGCATCCTTGCTGTGAGCAGGGCGCCTCCCTCCAGCGCCCGTCTCTTGAATCCAAGGTGGGTTTTCCAGTTGAACATTGATCCCTCAGAGTCCTGTCTCACAGGCCACTGGATCCAGTCAACCGTTATATCCCCGGTTACGGTAATTTTCATCTCCATCACCATTTTAAGAGAGTTCAATCATTTTTTGCGGTTCTATGCCAGTTCCATGCGGTTTTAATGATCTCCTCCAGTTCAGTGAAAACAGGGCTCCACCTGAGGATTTCACGTGCCCTTTCTGAACTTCCAACAAGTTCAGGTGGGTCTCCTGGCCTTCTTTGATCCTCCACGACCCTTATACTGGCCCCTGTAACCTCTCTGCAGGTTTCTATGACCTCCATCACAGAGAATCCGTTCCCGTTTCCCAGGTTGAACACCCCACTTCTTTCACCCTCAAGGTATTCAAGGGCCCTCCAGTGGGCGTCTGCAAGGTCCATAACGTGTATGTAGTCCCTTATGCATGTCCCATCAGGAGTGGGGTAGTCTGTACCGAAGATCCTCACAGAGTCCCTCAGGCCCATTGCAGCGTCCAGTACTATGGGTATGAGGTGGGTTTCTGGCTCGTGAAGTTCCCCGATCTCTACTTCAGGGTCAGCCCCCGCTGCGTTGAAGTAGCGGAGTGACACATAGCTGAGGTCATATGCATCACTGTAGTCCCTCAGTATCTCCTCAACCATGAGTTTGGACCTCCCGTACGGGCTTATGGGGTTGAGTGGGTGTTCCTCGGTTATTGGAATTTCTGATGGGTTGCCGTAGACGGCACATGTTGAGGAGAATACGAACCTCCCGACCCCATTCTTCAGCATGGAATCAAGGAGGTTCATGGTGTTCACCACGTTGTTCCTGTAGTAGTCCCCTGGTTTCTGCACTGATTCCCCGACATCTGTGAAAGCCGCGAAGTGCATAACTGCCTCAACATCGTATTCTGTGAGGATCCTGTTAAGAAGTCTCCTGTCACCAAGGTCACCCTCAATGAGTTCACCCCATTTTACATGTTCCCTGTGCCCCTTTGTGAGGTTATCCAGGATGAGGGTTTCATACCCCCTCTCTGAGAGGAACTTGTTGACATGTGAACCGATATAACCTGCTCCGCCAACGATGAGTATCATCTATAACACCACACACTAAGCTATCTCTCTATCTGTCTGGAAGGCAGATAAACATTGATGCTCTTACCTACCTGAAGATTTTTTTATCGGAAATCCCATAGTTATGATACGTATCCAAGAGGTGATGTCTTGAACTACCTTGTTTTCGCGCTCCTTGCAGCGTTAATCCCATATATCATTTGAGGTGATGTCTTGAACTACCTTGTTTTCGCGCTCCTTGCAGCGTTAATCCCATATATCATTTGAGGTGATGTCTTGAACTACCTTGTTTTCGCGCTCCTTGCAGCGTTGATGTTTGGTCTGGCCCCAGTTTTCAGCAAAATAGGACTTGAAGGCGTTAACCCTGGGATCGCCCTTACAATAAGAACTTCTGTCATAACCATGGTCATGCTCGTATGGGTCATGTTAAGCGGTGGACTGGATGCTCTCTCAGATGTGGATCCGAGGGGATGGTTCTTCCTGGCACTGGATGGTATATCAGCAGCCCTTCTGGGGCAGCTATTCTATTATTATGCGCTAAAATCAGGGGAGGCTTCAATAGTTGTACCTGTGGTTGCGGCCTTCCCGGTGTTCACACTGATAGTTGCGGCATTTCTTCTGGGTGAGAGGGTAACGGTGGCAAAGGCCATCGGGTTGCTCATGGTGGTTGGGGGTGTGGTGCTTATCAGGATCTGAAGGGGAGTAACAAATTAGATAAACCTTTATCATTGATATATAGACATAATATAACTTTAGGGGGAGGTCTTTCATGGAGATAACTGAGAAGATGGTTGAGGGGGTTCGTGTTGCCTATATGGACTGCAGGGGTAGCTATGGCCGTATACCCCGGTACATTGCTGAAGTTGCAGAGTGGGTCATGGGGAACGGGCTGCAGATGACGGGACGTGTATACGGGACCTACTACAACAGTCCAGAGGATGTCAGTGAGGAGGACCTCGTCTATGAGATAGGTGTCTCCATTGCAGGTGAGGCGGAGCCCTCTGAAAAAATTAAGATAAAGGATTTACCTGCTCACAGGGTCCTTGCAACGCTTCATGAGGGACCATACAGTGAGGTTGGCCCTGCCATCCATGCTCTCATCGATCATGCCACTGAAAATGGCTATGAAATTGCAGGTCCCATAACCGAGGTCTACCTCAACAGTCCACTGGAGGTGGATGAATCTGAACTTCTCACGGAGGTTCAACTCCCCGTCAGAAGACCTGATTGATTCTTTCCTTTTAATTTTTTAGATGATACAAGTTATTTTCTTTCGTAAAATAAATTAGATCTGGAGGGGTATCTCCAGAGAATTGGAATTTAAACTGTGTTTTCCACTTAAATCAGTGTAGGTGACGCTGAAACCACCTATGAAGAATGGGTTCGATAGTGTGGCGTTTTCCCCGAAGTCCTCCTTAACCTCCTCCTCGGTCGGTATGTATATCTGGACCTGAAACTCCACCTCTTCACCCGCTTCTATGACATCAAAGGACCTTTCAAAGTCCTGAGACAATACCTTAACGTTTTTAGCCGGTCCTTTACCCTCATTTTTTATCTTACACGTCACTGTAATATTTGAGCCGGGCCTTGCAGTTTCAGGACCCCTCTGGGTTGCTACAATCCTGGCCGTGCCTGTGGTCTGATTTTTCCCGTTTAAATTTTTCACTTCCGTTTTATCGTTACCATCTGTTGCGGTGAGAATGTAGACTCCTGCTGATACTCCAGCAATGAGAATCACCGCAATTAAAATCACTGTTTTCATATCCACTTTACCGCCTCCAGATTGAATAAGTATGGATCCAACCATATAAGTGTTTTGATGCAAACTGTGATATGGTTGAACATACATATAGTTTAATGTGATTTAAAATGAAAATTGAGGAACCAATTAAAACAACCGTTGAGGAGCTCCGCAGTCTCCTGGACGTTAAGAACCTTGTGGGTGAGGCCATCGAGACGGAGGATAAGGTGCTGATACCCCTCATGAAGATGGGGGTTGGCTTTGGGGTTGGTATGGGTGAGGGGACCTCCTCAGAGTCTGAGGGAGGCTCTGGAAGCGGGGCAGGTGCGGCTGCAGGAGCCGAGCCCGTTGCGGTGATAGTCCTTCTCAGGGGAGTTAAAGGCCCGATGGTGTGAGGGTCATTGACCTCCGCGCCGGGAGCACGGGGAGGATAATACAGGAGCTTGGGTCCACTGTCACGGACATAATAAAGGAGATTGCAGATAAGGGTGAACCTGAAGGTGAGAGTGGAGACTGAATAGACAATGAATGGGCTCCTTCTGGTTCTGCCATTAATTTTTCTGGCGGTACTTCTCCTGGTTCTCCTTGCATTGCCCTACAGGCTTATTTTAAGCGGAGTAAGGGATGCCGGAAGAACTGAGTTAAGGATAAGTTTAATGCTCTGGGGGATGAAATTTTTAAGTAAAAGGTTTAAAAGCGAAATAAAGGAGGGAACCATGGTTGAAGCGAAGCCCAGGCCATTGAGAGAGGTTTTACTGTTGGGGTTAAAGGCCAGATGGTGTATAATGGATCTCATCGGTGCCCTGCTGTCATCCATCACCATAAGGAGGGCTAGGATAAGTGTTTCAGTGGGCCTTGGGGAGGCTTCAGATACCGCAATCATAACAGGATACTTATGGGCCATTTCAGCATTAACGTCATCTTTAAGGAATATTGAAATAAATGCGGCCCCTGATTTCTTCAGTGGGGATGTGAATGGAAACTTTGAACTTGAACTGAGTTTAAGACCCCTGAAACCTGTTCTGGTGTTTATCATGCTTCTTTTAAAGAGACCCTTCAGGGAATTTGTTCTGGGACTAAGGGAATTTTCATGAACCGGTGGGATTTATGAGGATTGTTGATTGCACATACACGGCTGAGGCCATGAATGTGGATGGGAGGGTTATTGTACCGGTTTTCAGGTTAAGGTTTATTTTAACTGGAAAAACTATAAATGCGGTATCAGTGGAACCTATAATGTGTGTCTTGATGGAAGGTGATTTAAGATACCCTGTTATTTTCATGGATGATTTCGTGTCTTCAGGAGGAGATTCTTGTGAGGAGTGAACGCCTATCGGAATTTTTTATATTGACGTTCCTGTTTTCGTGGATATTATGGATACCTGTTGCAATGATCTCTGCAGGTTTCACATTCCCTGAACCCATCCAGTCCTTTCTCAGGAGCCCCTACAACCCTGCGGCATTCGGGCCAACTCTTGCTGCTATTATACTGACCTACAGGTACGGGGGGAGGGATGAGCTTGTTGCATTCCTGAGAAGGGGGATTAAACGTGATTTCCCCAGGATATGGTGGGCCATAATTTTACTGCTTTTCCCGGTCATTACAGCTCTTGCACTCTATCTGGGAGTCCTCTGGGGCGATCCACAGCCCTTCCTCTACTGGAACTCAAATCCACTGCTGGTTCCTATTGTATTCCTCTACATCTTCTTCCTTGGAGGTCCACTGCAGGAGGAATTCGGCTGGAGGGGCTATGCCCTTCCACGGCTTCAGGAGAGGTATGCCCCCATCTACGCTGCCATAATGGTGGGGATAATCTGGGGCCTCTGGCACATACCGCTGTTCTTCATACAGGGCAGTATCCAGTCACAGGTGCCCTTCTGGAGCTTCATGATCCTCATAATATCTGCCTCGGTGATATACACATGGGTTTACAATTCAACCGGGAGCATACTGGCCGCCATGATAATCCATACAACAGGTAACCTCTCCTATTTCCTCTTCCCTGTCCAGTCAACGATCGCAGGGGGAGTGTTCCTCATGATACTCAATGTGTCTGCAGCTCTTGGAGTGCTCCTCTTTGCAGGATCCGAGCTTAAAACAGATTTCAGTTAAAAAAAAGAATTTGGGGGTTCAGTATGGGTTTGGACCCGTTACCGTTGGGTTGTCCTCTATCTGGGTCCACTCTGTGAATGATCCCTCATATATTTTCACATCGGGATATCCAAGGTACCATCTGAAGAGCAGGAACTCGTTGGTTGCCTCCCTTCCGGTTCCACAGCTGCATATGATTTTCTTATCGGGAGTTGCACCCACAGAGTCCAGGAGTTCCCTTATCTCGTCCTCTGGTTTAAGGAGGGTCTTATTTTCATCATCCATGAGGCTGGCCCATGGGAGATTAACAGCTCCAGGGATGTGCCCGGGTTTTATCCAGGGTCCCTGACCCTCATAGACTTCAGGGGGTCTTGCATCAAGTACCAGGACGTCATCATCATCCTTTATCCTCCTGAAGTCAGGGTACTCTATGTAGAAGTCTCCCTGCACTTTAACAGAAAATTCTGATTCTCTGACCTCAGGGAAGACCTTTGTAACCTCTCCCCCGGCGTTCTTCCACTCTGCAAGTCCCCCGTTCAGTACAAGGACCTCTTCATGTCCGAACCTTGCAAGACTGTATGCCACCATGGTCTGCTCAAGTCCATCACCCCAGCCCTTAAATCCGCCGGTGCCGGTGTATACAACTGTCGGTTTGTTCTCAACTCCAGCCTGCCGGAATATGGATTCTGCGGCATCCCATGGGATGTACATTGCAGGTGCAATACCCCTGGGCTCCCTGAAGAGGCCCTCGTTGAGGTATACCGCCCCGGGTATGTGTTCGAGTATGTAGTCGTGGATGTTGGGCTGGCAGTCGATTATGGCAACCTTTTCCAGGTTCTCCATGAGCCATTCAGGTGTCACCCACCTTACACGGCCATCTCCCCCACCATATGGTTCCATATAAATCACTCCTGACGTCTGATGTATTATTATGTTACATGGTGGATATACATTTTTTCCTTATAACTGTGAAAAAAGTAAGGAGATCTCGGCTAATGGGTGGATGGTTTTTCAATTATGATGGCCCGGGTTTCAGTCTCCGAACCTCTTCCTGTAGTAGATGAGACCTTCAGGTTCCCTCCCCCTTAACCTCCCGGTTAACCCCTGCTTTAGAAACTCATCCACAACACCCTCAAGGACCTCGAGTCTTTCCCTGGCATCATCAAGGAGCCCCTTGGTTATCTCTATCCTGTGCTTCAGGCGGTTGTTCTCATCCTCAAGTTCCTGAAGGTTCCTGAGCTTCAGGTCAAGCTTCATCACATGGAGCCTGTTAACCTCCTCCTGCAGCTCTGATTTCTCTGACCTCAGCTCATCAACGCGTCCCAGGCACTCGGCGAGCTTCAGTTCCAGTTCCCTGATTCTTCCATCCTTCTCCTTTATCTCACTCTCAAGTTCCCTGATTTTCTCCTCCAGTTCCATGAAAGGCCTCCATCTAAATCGCTCTATAGTAGTGATGATGCAACGGTCAGGTATATCAGTGTTGTTGTGAAGTCACTGAGTATGGTTGCAAGGGGGCCGGTTGCAACCGCCGGGTCAAACCCGAGCCTCCTGAATATGATTGGGGATGCGGTGGATATGAAGACAGCTGCAAGGACGCTGAAGAACATGGATATGAAGACGATTAAACCCAGTGATGGGTTCATCCTTGATAAACCCGCCATTAAACCTGCAAATGCAGACGAAAGGGTTCCTATCCCTGCAGCCACCATAACCTCCCTTTTTATATAGAGGAGGGGACTCATCGCCGGGTCCACGGCGATTTTACGTATTATGAGGGCCTCTGACTGGGTTCCAACAGCATCACTCATGTACACCATTATGGGTATGAATGATGCCAGTGCTATGAACTCTGATAGGAGATCCTCAAAGCTTCCTATGAGGGCTGCTGTGATGGTACCCCCTATGACCCCCACAATGAGCCATGGGACCCTTGACCTGACCATGTTCATCGCCCCGGGGTCCCGGTCGATGACCCTGTGGAATACTCCCCCGAAGTGGAGGATGTCCCGGTCGGCCTCCACCTTCAGTATCCTTATGATCTCATCATGGGTCACCACTCCCATGAATCTCCCTTCATGGTCAACCACAGGGATGGCCTTAATTCCATGTGAAAGTGCAAGGTAGGGTATATCGGAGGGGTCATCTTCAGGGTTTAAGGATATTATATTCCTCTGCATGAAGTCCCCCAGCCTCCCATCACTGGATAGCAGTTCTCTCATGGAGACAACACCTCTGAGTTTACCATCCTCAAGCACGTAGACGTAGTCTATGCTGTCATATTCCCCACTATTTTCCCTTATATGGCTCAGGACATCAGCGGGGCGCATCTCAGGGGTTGCTGATGGGATCCTATCTGTTACATGAAATTTCATGGGAATCACTCAGTACCTTTTTATGTATCCAAGCTCCCTGAACCTCAGGGTGACGGTTAAGCCCTTCTTTGCTTCAACTTTCATTTCAGCATCAAGCTGATTCGCAAGAGCATTTACAAGGTGCCATCCCATGCTACCTGCCTTTTCCAGCGCATCAGGTGACTCGACACCAACCCCATCATCTGAGACTACGAGTTCAAACATCCCATCAACCCCCTTTAATGCCACGGTGATGTTCTCTGCACCGGAGTGCTTCAGTGAATTGCTGACAAGCTCATTGACTATGAGTCCAATGGGGAGGCTCGTCTCAAGGTTGAATTCAATGTCATCTATATCTGTCCTGATCCTGAGAGAACCCTTCTCAACCTGCCCCTGGCTTATCTTTGAGATGAGATTCAGGAGGTAGTCACTTATCCTTATGGTTGTGAGGTCTGTTGATCTGTAGAGATGCTCATGGACAAGGGCAATTGATCTTATACGGTCACGGCTCTCCCTGAGGAGCCTTGAGAGTTCCTCTGATTCAAGCTTACGCTCCTGTATACTCAGGAGGCTTGATATTATCTGGAGGTTGTTCTTGACGCGGTGGTGTATCTCCCTGAGGAGCAGCTCCTTCTCCCTGAGGGACCTGATTGTATCTGTCTGGTCCTCCACTATGAGGATCAGTTCATCCCCGGCATGTGTGAGCTTGAGGTTCCCGTATATGACATCACCATCGGCTTTGATGAGGCGCCGGATCCCCTCGACATCCTCCCCTGAGTCTTCAGGGTGTATAAGTTCCCTGAGGTCTCTTCCCTCCAAATCATCCTTCCGGTAGCCCAGAACGGATTCCGTCCGGTTGTTACAGTCCCTTATGGTGAGGTCATCTTCCAGTGAGATTATCGGGCTCGGCGCCAGTTCGAATATCTCCCTGTATCTCTTCTCACTCATCTCAAGGGCCTTCCTGGTCCTCTCTACCTCCGTTATATCCTCCCCTGAGATTATACTCCCCATGAACTCCCCGTTTTCCCTGAGGAACCTGACGTGCCATGCGACGGTCTTCCTATTACCCTTACATGTTATTATGTTCCCTGTCAGATAGTAGCCGCCCTCACCGGAGCTGATCTTCTTTTTGTAGAGTCCCTCGCGCCAATTTCGATCCTCCGGGGGTACGAAGACCATGAACCAGTTTTTACCCTCAACGTCTCCACGCTTACATTCAAGGATTTCAAGTCCCCTGCTGTTTATGAGTTTCACGCGGCTATTCTCATCAAGCACCATTATGAGGGAACCCGCCACCTCAAGGTAGTTCTCGGCCCTTTCTCTTTCATTATCAACCTCATTGAGCAGGATGGTATTCTCCCTCATTGAGAGATGCTGTCTTACAACAAAGAGGACTATTATGATTCCAAGGGATAATAGAAGTTCAGGTGAATTTTTAGCATCCGTCTCAATTAGGCTGTAGGCTGTTAAAATGTAGAAGAGGACCAGGAATGCATAAGGTATATATGTAACAACTGAACTCTTTCTTGTGAGGTATGTGGGCATGTTCCAGTCCTCATTGAAGAATTCATTAACCGCAACAAGGAGGATAATGTAACTGAATGCCCAGAAGAGGTCCTGGAATGTGCCCTTAGCATAGATTCCGGTTATGGTCTGATAGGTGAATGAAATGTCTGCTGTGAGTAGCAGCGCTATGCTTGCAAGGAAGATGTAGATGGTTCTTGACCTGAAGTTGCCCATCTTGTTTATTATGAGATCCATTATCATGAAGAGTATAAGCAGGTCCCCCACTATGTAGAGGACAGCTACAAGTACATACATTGGATTTCCCCCTGCAAGTACCGTTGGCTTCACAAGGAAAACCCAGGCTGCTGATGCAGATGCCACAAGGATTATGAGGAGATCGATGAGTGATTTAACGTCGGAGTACCTTCTTACAGGTACAGTGAATATTCCCGCAGCGAATAGGGGGTAGTAGAGGAGGTAAAACACATCAGCAACTGAGGGAAAGGGGCTCTGTAGTAGTATGCTTTCAAGTATGAACCAGGTAAGGTCACCAACGAATGAAAAGAACTGTCCAGCGGATAAGAGTATCAGGGTAAGGTAGAGGTGAGGGTAGACCTTTTTTGCGTATATGCTGGCGTATAGAAGTCCCAGGAATGCGGCAAGGTTTGTTATGATATTTATAAGGGATACAAGGTCATTTTTGAAGCTTAAAAACTGGGATATGAATGAGAGGGTTATTACTGCTATGAGGAATATCTTGAGATTTCTGTCCATTGAACTCCCCTATATATACCTTAATATCTAGAACATTTAAGTGTATGTATATGCTGAGACATTCTCTGGCGTGTATCGGCCTTAAATGTGCAGGTGGTAGGGTTCAGCGTGTTTTCTTTATCAGAGGTAGGGATGTTGGTGTTAATGTATCCCCCACAGATTCTGGATGTGAGTCCATCTCCGGGGTACTTGATTCGCTGAACAGATTTCTTGATGGTGAGGATGTCCCCTTTGATCCAGCGGTACTTGATTTCAGGGTATGCACCGGCTATCAGAGGGGGGTTCTTCGGGTGGTCATGGGTATCCCCCGTGGGTCCACCATGACCTATGCTGAGGTTGCGGGGGCTGCTGGAGGGGGGCCCAGGAGCGTGGCGGGGGCACTCGCCAGGAACCCCTTTCCCCTTATCATCCCATGCCACCGTGTCATAAGAAGTGATGGAAAACCCGGGGGTTACCAGGGCGGTGTTGATCTTAAGGTGCGGCTTCTTGAAATGGAGGGGGCCCATTTTAAAATTTGAATTGCATTTTAGAACAGGAATATGATCATGAAAAAAAGGAACATCACCAGGGCGATGGTGAGGGATTGCCGTGCCCTCCTTGGCTTTTTACCGTACCATACAAGGAATCCTATTAGGCCGGCTGGTGGTGAGAATAGAAGTATAAATATGAACTCACTGGCTGTGAGACCACTCCTATAGCTGCAGGGGTCACTAAGGGCCCCTGATGCGGTGTAATTAACTGGTTTCATGCCACATTTTCCGGGGTAGGGGGCTTCTATTCCACGGCCCATGGAAGTTTTCTTTTTAATGCGTTTTCCACATTCTGAACAGAATTTGCGGTTTTCAGGGTTCTCTTTCCCGCAGTTTTCACATATGACTTTCATATCTCATTTTTTTGTTTCTGAGCTTGGGGGCACCGGGTTTCTTTCTGGCAATCCATATCCCCGGCACAGCCCCATTATATCATTTCAAATTCCGGTTAAAAATTCTTTACACCCTGGAATCACCTTCGTAATAGGTAAGTTTAACGCAGTTAATCCGTTTCCCTCATCTCAGCTTCCATGAGTAACCTGAACCACCAGAAAACTTATATATGATAATTATTTACTTTTTCACCTTTATTATGGGGGTTATGCAGCACACAGATGGGCAGGGGAGGTCCCATCAAAATTAAAGGAGGCTTTGGATGTTTCTGAGACTGGCTGAACTGGATAATGAGAAAAAGCAGGCAATCATGGAGAGGTACCTCAGGCATATAGAGGAGATATGGTTCCGTGATGAGTACATAACCGTCTTCAACACACTCTATGAGGCAGTATTCCTAGAAAAACTCCCTGAACTCATGGACCGTTTCGTAAGGGAGGCCATAGAGGAGAGGTACCATGAGCCGCACCGATCATTCATGTGGTGGATCTATGAAAAGAAAAGGGACTACCTGAGGGACTCGATCTCGGTTGATAAGGAGTACTTCATAGTCATCTCGAAGGCGTTCCAGGAACCGGGCTGGCTGGACGTGGACATGGTATTTGAATTCGTAGACCCCCTTGAAGCCGAATATGAGTTCACGGTGAATGTTATGGGGACGGTGGTTGATAAACTCACAGAATTCGCAGATAACACATTTGAGGACTTCATGGAAAAAATAGAGCCCGACATATATGTCCTCCACATGGAAGACGATATCCTACAGGAGATCTACCTCAACAGGGATATGATAAACATTGAACTGGACGATGAACTGAAATTCATATGTGTGTGAGCCAGATAGGACGGCCCAGTCAGCAATGGCTTTGAAATATGATGAACTGAAATTTACATGTGAGAACTTAAGAAACTCCTTTTTTGAGGCATTCCTCTTAGCGCAACACATAACTGCAGTGGTACAATCATAACCGCTCCTCATAATGTACGGTGGTAGATTCACTGATGGCCAAAGCTTAAGTTACCCAACCTATTATATTATCAGAGAGACAGATTCTTAGGTGAGGAGTGGTTGAATGGATTACTACCATGATAAAAAAATGCAGGAACTCTTTGAGCTGCTCAAACAGCCAAAGACACTGGATGAGATAGACCTCTCAGTTAACTTCATAAAAAACCTCCTTCTGAAGATCATAGCAACCTATGGTAGCATACAGGTTAACAGGATACATGAGATAACAGGTCTACATGTGGACATACTTGAGGAGTGCCTCAAGGAGATGGAGAAGGATGAACTCTGCGCCCCCACAGGTGGGGGCTTCCTCTTTCCCAGTGTAACCTACACCATCAAGAAACAGGGGAGGAAACAGGCAGATAAACTCCTCAGGGAGAACCCGTACATGGGGATGGCACCTGTAAGCTATGACCGCTACTTTGAAATCATGGGCAGGCAGCTTGAGGGAAGATTCCCGATAAGGATCCCCCAGGAGGTCATAGATAAGGCCTTCAGTGACGTGGTGGGAAATGAAAGCGCAAAGAAGACACTCATCGAGGGCGCGATAGGTGGTAAGGGATTATTCATCTACGGGCCACCTGGTACAGGTAAAACCTTCATAACAAGCAAGATGTCAGACCTTCTACCTCCACTGGTCATACCACGGTATGTGGAGTTCAGTGAACAGGTCATACAGTTCTATGACCCTGACTTCCATCGTGCATGCCCTGAACAGCCAGAGGACCCAAGGTGGGTTAAGATATACGCCCCCTTTGTCTTCACAGGGTCCGAACTTACAAGTGAGAAACTTGAAACCAGATTTGACCCCAACAAGGGTGTCTATGAGACATCCCCCATAATAAAGGCCAATGGTGGGGTGCTACTCATCGACGACCTTGGAAGGCAGAAGGAGGACCACAACGCCCTCCTGAACCGCCTCATCGTCCCACTGGAGAACAAGAAGGACATGATCTACGTTAAGGGGTCACCGATAATCGTCCACACACACTTCATACCCGCCTTCTCAACCAACCTTGACATAACAATAATGGACGAGGCCCACCTCAGGAGGGCGCCGCTGCATGTGCACCTTGAAAAACCCAGTGTGGATGAGATAGTGGAGGTCTTCAAGCGCAATCTTGAATCAATGGGGGAGGAATACGACCCTGAGGTCCTTGAAAGGTTTGCAAAGGTCTACAGGCCGATGACCGAGGGAGGCGAGGGCCTCCAGCCAACCTTTGCCCATGCAAGGGATATAGCCCAGATAGCCCAGGCCGTGAGGATAAGGAAGGGTGAGGACAGATTGACCCTTGAAACCATGGAGGAGGCCCTCCAGCAGCATGTCCTTATAGCACTCCAGAGGAGATTCACCCCCATGCTCTTTGAGAGGATAATAAGAAAGAAGGTATGAGTAACTCAGTGGCACTTTGGGAAAAACTTTTATTGCATACCCCTTAATATATGAGAGGCAGAAATTTTAAGGAGAATCAGTATGACGTGCACCGTTTTAGTTGGAGGAGGATGGGGTGACGAAGGTAAAGGTAAATGCATAACCTATCTATGTTACAATGACAGGCCATCAATAATAGCAAGGGCAGGGGTGGGACCCAACGCGGGCCATTCAGTTGAATTCAGGGGTGATAAGTACGGACTCCGCCTCACACCCTCAGGCTTCTTCCATGAGGATGCAAGGCTCCTCATAGGTGCCGGGGTTCTGGTTGACCCTGAGGTCTTCCTCCATGAAATGGAGTATCTCTCAAAGTACAGTGTAGCAGAGAGGACAGGTGTCGACTACAGGTGCGCCATAATAGAGAAGAAGCACAAGGAACAGGACCAGTCATCCAGTTACCTCTCCAAGAAGATAGGGAGCACGGGTACAGGATGCGGACCCGCCAACGCAGACCGCGTCATGAGGACAGCGAAACTTGCACGTGATGTGAGTGAACTGGAGGATTTCCTTACAGACGTCCCCATGGAGGTCAACGAGGCCCTGGATGAGGGGGAGGACGTCTTTGTGGAGGGATCCCAGGGATTCGGTCTTTCACTCTACTACGGCACATATCCCTATGTTACAAGCAAGGACACCACCGCAAGCACAGCTGCGGCTGATGTGGGTATTGGACCCACAAGGGTTGATGAGGTCATAGCGGTCTTCAAATCATACATCACAAGGGTTGGTGAGGGCCCCTTCCCTACCGAGATCAGCCAGGAGGAGGCAGAGGAGCTCGGTCTTGAGGAGTACGGGACGGTCACCGGCAGAAGAAGGAGGATTGGCCTGTTTGATATGGAGATGGCCAGGGAGTCCTGCATGATCAACGGTGCCACACAGATCGCTGTTACCTGTGTCGACAGACTCTACCCTCAATGTGAACGTGTCAGGGAGTACTCTGACCTCTCAGCCGAAGTGAAACGTTTCATAGAGGAAATAGAATCCGAAACCGGTGTTCCGGTCACCATAATATCCACGGGTCCATCCCTTGAGGATACCATTGACCTCAGGGATGAGCTGCTCTAATTATTTTTCTGGTTACCTTCAGGCCTTGCTCTGGTTTTCACCCAATCCTTCTCATCCAAGTTATCATGGCATGACTAGTTTAATTATTCTGGTTCATGGAACTGGAATAAATTAGTTTACTTTCAGGTAAATTACTTCTCAGTAAATAATTTTTTTGAGGGATGAATCAGTGCTTTGATGAAGAAGAAGGTGGAATTTTTCAGTTTTTCCATGAAAAAGAGTTTGTGATGGGTATCGAATGATATGCTGGGTTCTGCCTTCCTGCAGATAAACAGGCAGCCTCTGCAGCCTTATGTAACAGGAATAATATGAAACTTTTGAATCAGTCGTGCAGGTCTTCAGCACTAACCTGTTCACCGTACATCCAGAACTGGTTGAGGGTACCATGGTGCCCGTACCTTATGGCCTCCCTTACAAAGTCCCCAGCCTTTCTAAGGGCATCAGCCAGTTCAAGGCCCATCTCAAGGTATGCAGTGGTTGCAGCTGAAAATGAGCACCCGCTTCCATGGGTGTTCCTGCTCTCTACCAGTTCACCCTCAAGGACGGATACGTCACCGTCAATGCAGAGCACATTATTACCACCCAGGTGGCCCCCGGTTATTATCACATCGCAGATTTCACCCAGGACCCCTGCAGCCCTCACTGCGTCATCCACGGTTCTTATGGGGACCCCTGAAAGCCTTTCTGCCTCTGCAACATTTGGTGTTGCTATGAGTGCCTCAGGGAGCAGATGATCTCTAAGCGCATCAGAAAAACCACCTGCAGATAGGCTGCCTCCGGATGCCGCCACCATCACAGGGTCCACAACAACCTGTAAGTCATATTTCCTGATCTTCTCTGCAACTGTCAGCACTATCTCCTCACTGTAGAGCATACCTGTCTTGGCGTGCACTATATTCAGGTCCTCCATCACAAGGTCGATCTGCTCGGCAACAAATTCAGGGGGCACGGCCATTACACCCGAAACCCTCCTCACGTTCTGGGCAGTGAGTGCAGTTATAACCCCTGCACCGTAAACTCCAAGGGCAGAGAATGTCTTGATATCGGCGAGGATCCCTGCCCCACCTGATGGATCAAAACCAGCGATTGAAAGAGCCATCATGGTCTCACCTAGAATGATCTTGAAACCTCAAGCCTGTCAGAACCCCTTGAGGGCCTCACGATGAAACTGAGCTTTCTGAGGTACTCCCTTGCATGGGTCCCTTCTCCATGGAGTATTATCTCCCCGAGGTCCTCTGCTGTGTTAACGTCCAGTGAAAGGTAGAATGAGTCATACACTGAGACGCTGAGACCCCTACTCTCAGCTTCACTCACATGCTCAAAGAAGCTGCAGTCACCAAACCTCAGCCTCATGGACCCTGGCCTGAATATCAGGGTGTTGGTCCCGCCACCCTTGGCAGGGGCTATCACAACATCAAAGTGGGATGCCCTGTGGAGGAGTTCAGTGATATCGGTTTTCCCTATGAGGGGTATGTCTGAGGGTGTTATCATGACCCTCTCAAATTCGGGTATGCAGAACTCAGCAGCCTGTTCCAGGGCACCGTTGAGGTCCTTTCTACCCCTCTCCTCAAGTATATCGACTCCAAGGCTGTAGGCGTATTCAAGGACATCTGCATCTGCACTGATCACCAGCACACGGTCAACGTGTCTCCTGAGGGCCTCTGAAACATCCATCAGCATGGCCCTGAGCAGCCCCTCCCGTTCTGACGGTGAAAGTGTGGGGGATAGCCGTGTCTTTGCATGTGCAAACCTTGAAACAGGTATTATGGCGCAGGTCTTCATTGTCTTGCTCCGATCTGGTTCTTCAGGGCATCAAGTACTGAGAACAGTTTAAAGGGACTTTCTGTCTGGTTTAGGATTGGGCTGGTGATGTTCAGCTCTGAGAGCTGTTCCTCTGTGAGCCTGTACTCATCCATGAGCTCTGACCGCACCGCTGTGATGTTCTCCCTGAGCTGGTAGAACCTCATATCCCTCTTTTTAACCATGGCGTAAACCTCTCCACGGTATATGTTGAGTTCATCGCCCCTTGCAAGCACCCAGAGCTTGAGCTGTGTGTTGAACGCCTCAGCCGGATCTGAAGGGTTCGATGATGAGAGGACATCCACCATTAGTGCCGGGGCTTTACCGGCGGGTTTCAGTTTAACCCCCGGCACGGTCCTCTCCTCGGGTTCCACTGAGTATGCGGGAACATCCTCTGCAGAGCCGGGGCTCACATGGGTGTCTGTGGCAATTACAAGGTCACCCGAAGTGTTTGAGGCCAGCAGGGTGCCGCTGTCAACCCGTACAGGTTTATCCCCCGTGTTCCTTATTTCCACAGTATTCGGAACGTTACCGGCGCTCCCCTTCTGTATAACCTCTGCACTACCATCGCTGACGGCCGATGCAAGGTCTGGGCCTCCCAGTGTGATGTAGCCTATCCCTCCGCTCAGAAATGCGAAGATGAATATCAGGCTGATGACAAGAAGGATTCTTGCGTTCATCCAATCTCCCATCTAGTAGGTTCTGGCAAGGTATGCCCTGTAGGGGGCGTCTCTACCACAGTTCATGCATTTACCGCTTCCACCCTCCTGTATCCCAAGGATATCCACCCGGACCTTCTCCTCAACATCCATGCCGCACTCCTCATCACCGCACCACATGAAGGATATTATGCCCCTCTTCTCCTCTATTATGTTCCTGGCCTCCTCTATGGTCCCTGCCTCACGGATCTCTGATTCCATCCTCTCCCAGGCCCTGTTTCTCAGGTTTTCGAGGATGTCATTCATGAGATCCCTGAGGGTGTCCTGGATACCGTCAAGGTCTGCTGTTATCTTCTCACCGGTGTCCCTCCTGGAGATGACCGCGGAATTATTTTCAAGGTCCCTTGGCCCTATCTCAACCCTCAGGGGGACGCCGCGCATCTCCCATTCATAGTATTTCCTCCCTGCCCGGAGGTCACGGTCATCAAGGTGCACCCTGAAACCTGCATCTCCAAGACTATCCCTGAGATCCCTGCAGGCCTCCATGACCTCATCAGCGGCCTTCTTGAATATAACTGGTACTATAACCACCTGGTGGGCTGCAACCTCGGGGGGTAGACATAAACCTGATTCATCCCCGTGGACCGCTATAACTGAGGCTATGACCCTGTCTGATAAACCGTAACAGGTCTGGTGGACGTACTCATGCTCACCCTCAGGGTTTTCAAATTTTATCTCGAAGGTCCTTGCGAAGGTCTGTCCAAGGTTGTGGACGGTTCCTATCTGGAGGGTTTTGCCGTCGGGCATGAGGGTGTCAAAGGCCATTGTGTAGTCTGAGCCAGGGAATTTGTCCCAGGGGGGCCTCTTTGTTATGAGGTATGGGATTCCCAGGGAGTCGAAGAATTCCCTGTAGATTTCTATGGCCCTTTCAACCTGTTCCTCTGCCTCATCGGCGGTTGCATGTATTGTGTGGGCCTCCTTGAAGGTTGTTATCTCACGTACCCTTATCAGAGGCCTTGTATGTTTTGTCTCATACCTGAAGGTGTTAACTATCTGGTAGAACCTCATGGGTAGATCCGTGTGTGACCTCACCCAGAGTGCGAACATGGGGTACATGACGGTTTCACTTGTGGGCCTGAGGGCCAGTTTCCTCTGGAGTTTGCTGAGGCCCCCATGTGTAACCCAGTAAACCTCGTCCTCGAAGCCCTTTACGTGTATGGCCTCCTTTGCCAGTTCATCCTCAGGTACAAGAAGCGGGAAGAGAACCTCCTCATGGTCCCTGTCAAGTATCCTCTTCAGGATATTAAGGGTGTTTTTCCTTATCCTGAATCCATGGGGCATCCATACATGCATACCCTTGACCGGATACCTCTGATCTATAATCTCGGCTTCCTCTAAAATATTGTGGAACCATTCACTGAACTCTGTCATTTTTTCACCATGATAACAGTTAGGGTCTTTTCTGATAAATTTCTGCAAAAGTATATTTTCCTCTGGAGATAAACACCAATCAAAAATTATTTTATTACTCCTACTTAAATAATATACTCCATCAGAGGGTTAACATGGATCCAAGGAAAATTCAGCTACCAAGGGAGATACACACAGGGCCCGGTGTTATAGAGGATACCGGGAGGATATGCAGTGACCTTAGATTCGAGGGGAGGGTTATGGTGGTGACAGGCCCCAGAACCCTTAAAATTGCCGGTGAAACGGCTATTGAGAGTCTGCAGGATGCCGGGTTCGAGGTTGACCAGGTCACGGTTGGGGATGCCACCATGGCCTCGGTGGCCCAGGTCCAGGATGGCCTTAACGGCACCTCCCTTGTGCTTGGTGTGGGTGGGGGTAAGGTCATCGATGTTGCGAAGATGGCCGCCACCCTTGAGGGCGTGCACTTCATAAGTGTGCCCACCGCGGCATCCCATGATGGGATAGCGTCCCCCAGGGCATCCATAAGGAACGGTGAGGGCACAGCGTCCCTTGAGGCCTCCTCACCCATTGGTGTGATAGCAGATACCGAGGTCATAAGGAAGGCACCCTTCAGGCTCCTTGCATCTGGCTGTGCAGATATAATATCCAATTACACGGCCATAATGGACTGGAAACTTGCCCACAGGCTTCTTAATGAGAGGTACAGTGAATCAGCAGCAGCACTTTCACTCATGACAGCCAAGATGATTATAAAATCTGCCGACGCCATAAAGGAGGGCCTTGAGGAGAGCGCAAGGCTGGCTGTAAAGTCACTCATAAGCAGCGGTATAGTCATAAGCATAGCAGGGAGCAGCAGGCCTGCCAGTGGCTCGGAGCACAAGTTCAGCCACGCCCTTGACATGGTGGCACCTGAACCCGCACTCCACGGCGAACAGTGCGGGGTGGGGACCATAATGATGATGCACCTCCACGGCGGGGACTGGAGATTCATAAGGGATGCCCTGGCAAGGATAAACGCCCCAACAACAGCAGCTGAACTCGGTATCGACCCTGAATACATCATAGAGGCACTTACAGTGGCCCACACCATCAGAAAGGAAAGGTACACCATCCTTGGAGACAGGGGTTTAACCCGCGAGGCCGCTGAAAGGCTTGCAAAGATAACGGAAGTGATATGATTGATAACTCTTATCGGTGAAAAACTTGCAAGGAAGGGGTCAAGGTTCCTCTTCTGCGGACCTGCAGAGGAATGTGAGGATTGCAGGTTCAGGTCAACATGCATAGGACCCCTCGAGGAGGGGAGGCTCTACAGGATAACCGATGTTAAGGACAGGTACCAGAGGTGCCCGGTTCATCTTGGAGAGAAGGTGAAGGTGATTGAAGTTGAAAAATCCAACGTTGAGGCACTAATAGACGCAAAGGGAGCATTTGAAGGATCGGTGATCTCGTTCGAGTTTCCTGAATGTGACCTGGAGTGCGGCATGCATGATCTCTGTTTCCCCGAGGGTATCCTGGGGGGTGACAGGTGCAGGATTGTAAAAAATCTTGGAAAACCTGGAAAACAGTGCCCCGGGGGTCATGAACTGAGAAGGGTTCTTTTGAAACCCCTGGATAAAAAATGAATGGGAGTTCACAATGGATCTCAAGAGGATGGCCGCCCTCAGGGCGGTTGAGGAGATAAGAGATGGGGATATCGTTGGACTTGGCACCGGTTCAACGACCCACCACTTCATAGTGGAACTTGGAAGGCGCGTCAGGGAGGAGGAACTGGAGGTTATGGGTGTACCCACATCCTACCAGTCCATGTTCCTTGCAGCAGAGTCAGGTATAGGAGTTACAAGTCTTGCAGAACACGACGTTGATGTGGCTGTTGACGGCGCAGATGAGGTGGACCCTCAACTCAACCTTATAAAGGGGGGTGGGGCTGCCCACACACTTGAGAAGATAGTTGACTCATCTGCAGGGCGCTTCATAGTTATAGTGGATGAATCAAAACTTGTTGATAGACTGGGCGCATTTCCCCTCCCTGTTGAGGTCATCCCTGCAGCCTGCAGACCCGTTATGATAAGACTTGAGTCCATGGGGGCCACTGTAACCCTCAGGTCATGTGAGGGGAAGGACGGCCCCGTTGTGACAGATAACGGCAACTTTGTCCTTGACGCATCATTCGGTGCCATTGATGACCCGGCAGGCCTTGAGGTGGATCTAAACAGCATACCAGGTGTGGTGGAGAATGGTATCTTCGCAGGCCTTGCAGATATGGTTATCGTGGGGACTGCAGGTGGTGTTGAGGTCCTCAGGCCTAAAGGGTGATCGTCACAATATGTGCAAGGGGTATTATGACGGTGGTGGTTGTTTTACCACCCCTTAATTTTAGTTCAAGGCTCAGATAATCGGTTTCAACCCTCTTGACCTCACCGTAGTACGTCTTCCCGGTTATGAGTGTGATGCTGAGGTAGTCACCGATTGCTGATTTCAGCGTATCCCTGAGGTCTGATCCGCACTTCATAATCTAGGGTTTCATTTATTCTTTAATGTATTTTTTGATATGCTTGCTGTGAATCTGTATTTTTTTGATAGGATCATAGATCTGGTTCTTATGAACTCCTCAGGGACTTCAGTATCCGGGCCGCGCCAAATAGAAGTGTGAGTATAAGGACTATGACGGCCCCTGATGAGATATTGAACCAGTAGGAAACCCATAGGCCCAGCATAGCTGCAAATATCCCTGTGATTGAGGCCTTAACCATGATGTCCCCCATATCGGTACTGAAGTCCCTTGCAACAGCCGCTGGAACCGTGAGCAGTGCCATCACAAGTATTATGCCCGCTGCCTTTATGAGCACAACGACACTTATGGCAACCAGTGAAAGCAGGTACAGGTAAAAGGCGTCAGCGGGCACGCCAAGGACCTCTGCGTACTCCTCATCGAAGCAGAGTGCCACAAATTCCCTGTTGAAAAGGAGGGCACTTGCTATTATGATGAGGTCAAGGAGGAGCATGGTCCAGAGGTCGGTGCTGCTTACCATGAGGATGTTGCCGAAGAGGTAGCTGAAGAGATCCGGGGCATAACCAGGGCTGAGGTTCACGAACAGTATACCCAGAGCCATACCGGCTGACCAGAGCATGCCTATCGCGGTATCCTCACTTATATCTGTTTTTCTCGTGATTTTACCCATAAGGAGAGCGGCTGCAACGGTGAAGGGGATGGCCGCCGTCACCGGATTCACACCGAGTAGGTACCCCAGCCCCACACCACCGAATGCTGCGTGTGATATACCCCCGCTTATTGAGACTATCCTCTTGGTCACAACATAGCTTCCAACTATACCGCAGGCTATGCTGACAAGTACCGCTGCAACCACCGCGTTCCTCATGAACTGGTACTGGAGGATTTCAAGCACGGCAATCACCCCTCCCGGTGTTCATGGAGCACCCTGTGGGGTATCCCATGTGCGATGAGTTCCACTGGACAGCCGTATGCATCCTCAAGGCAGCTGACGGCCTCCTCCACTGTCCCATGGACGAATAGCCTGTGGTTCAGGCACGCCACACTGTCCACGTGCTGTGTGACCGTCCCGATATCGTGGGATACCAGGATCACCGTCATCCTCTCCCTGAGGTCATCCATGAGGTTGTAGAACGAGGTCCTGAAGGCCGGGTCAACGCTTGCAGTTGGCTCATCAAGGAGGAGAAGATCAGGGTCCCTTACAATGGCCCTTGCAAGGAAAACCCTCTGCAGCTCTCCCCCTGAGAGCTCACCAATTTTTCTATCCTTGTAATCAAGCATCCCCACCATTTCCAGGGATCTGAGGGCCCTTTTTCTATCATCATCTGCATATGCCTCAAATCTCCTGTATGTGCCCATCAGGACTGTCTGGAGGACGTTTATGGGGAAATCTGTTTTGAAGTGACTCCTCTGGGGGAGGTATCCAATCCTTTCCCTGGCATCCTCAGGATTTTTTCCCAGAACCTTCACAGTCCCTGAGGATGGCCTTATCTGTCCTGTTATGAGTTTCAGTAGTGTTGTTTTACCCCCACCGTTGGGTCCGATCACTGCAAGGATTTCACCTTCAGGTACCTCAAGGTTGATGTCCTCAAGTATGGGCCTGCCATTCACGTGGTAATTGACATCCCTCATCTCAACCGCCAGCATTTCCATCACCCCTGAAGCGCCCTCAGTATCTCCTCAATGTTTCGGGTGTAGTTTCCCCCCAGCGGGTCCACGACGGCAACCCTTGCCCCCATCTCGTCTGCAATGAGTTCTGCATTCCTCCTGCTGAACTGTGGTGATGCAATTACAACCCTTATGTTCTTTCTTCTGGCCTCCTGGATTATCAGTGATAATGTTGCCGGGCCGGGTTCCTTTCCCTCCCTTTCAATTGCAACCTGTTTTAACCCGTATTCCCTGCAGAAGTAGCCCCATGCGGGGTGGTAGACCAGTATGCTCTCACCGGTTCTGTTTTTAAGCTCCATTCTGATCCTCATGTCCAGTTCATGCAGCCTTTCAAGGTAGGTCGCAGCGTTTTCCCTGTAGTATCTGCTGTGCTGTGGGTCAATCTCCTGGAGCCCCCTCAGTGTGTTGTTCACCATCACCATTGCGTTTCTGGGTGATGTCCATACATGGGGGTCGTATGGGCTCTCGGCTGATTCATGTGAATCTTCAATGGCTGAGGGAATAAACTCTATCCCCTCTGAAGTGTTTATTATCCTCATACTGGGGTTAAGTGTCCTTATTTTATCAAGGTAGTGGTTTTCGAATTCAAGGCCGGATCCAACAATGAAGTATGCTCTGGCCTCTGACACCCTCCTGAGTGTCTCTGGTTCAGGTTCATAGGTGTGGGGATCGGCGCCCTCTGGCACCAGGACAACCACCTCTGCCCGATCCCCTGCAACTGCCTCCACAAACTCCTTCTGGGGCATTATTGTAACCGCAACAATCAGTTTTCCCTGATGTGGTTCCTCTGATGCCTCTGATGTGAAGACGTACATTCCAGCCACCGAGAGTATGGTTATAAGTGCAATTGCACCTATCTTCCATCTTTCCATCCAACCACCCATTCAATCTATGTCCCTGAAAACATATAAAAATTGTTAATATTTGGAAGATAATTTAATAAATTTTAGCATAAAGTATATAAATTCTTATTAAAATAGAGTGATCCATGGTTGTGGTAAGTGTTTCACTCAGTGAAAAGCTCCTTGCGGAGATAGATGCACTTAGGGATGAGATGGGATTCTCAGGGAGATCCGATGTTGTAAGGGCTGCTGCAAGGCTTCTGATAGATGAGAAAAGAAACATGCAGGAATTGAGGGGAGATATAAACGCGGTTCTCTTTCTCATACACAAAAGAAATGACGAGGACATGGTCACAGAGATAAAACATGACTATGAGGATATAATCAGCACCCAGATACACAGTCACCTCAAGGATGGGAAGTGCCTTGAACTTTTCATAATTGAGGGAGAGTCCTCAAGGGTGAGGGAACTCACAGAGAGGTTCATTGCCTGCGGTAGAATGGCCCACATAAAGCTCTTCACGTTCTGATTTCTGGTATACTTAAAAAAGGAGGATAAGATTTGTTTTGGGTCTGTATTCGTGGTTGAATCAGGCTGGAAAGAGTAATTTTTGAGGATGAGATTTGTTTTGGGTCTGTATTCGTGGTTGAATCAGGCTGGAAAGAGTAATTTTTGAGGATAAGATTTGTTCAGGGCCTGTATTCGTGGTTGAATCCGGCGTCGTAGAGCTTGGAGGCCCTGAACTCCCCTGGATCGAGAACCCTTCCCACGATTATCATGGCTGTCTTCTTTATACCTGCCTCATGCACCTTCATGGATATATCTGCCAGTGTGCCCCTCACAATCTCCTCATCAGGCCAGGAGGCCCTTTTAACCACGGCAACGGGGGTGTCAGGAGGGTAGTGCTTCATCAGCCTCTCTGCAACATCCCCTATCATGTGGACACCCAGGAATATGCACATGGTTGAACCGTGTCTTGCAAGCTCTTCGAGGCTCTCTGAAGGCGGCACAGGTGTTCTCCCGGCAGGACGTGTTATTATGACGGTCTGAGAAATCTCAGGGAGTGTAAGTTCGGTCCCCAGGGCGGCTGCGGCTGCAAAAACGGAACTGACGCCGGGTATAACACTGTATGGAATTCCCTTCTCATCAAGAACCCTCATCTGCTCCTTGATGGCCCCATAAATAGAGGGGTCTCCTGTGTGAACCCTCGCCACGGTTTTACCGGCCCTGCAGGCATTCACCATGATTTCTGTTATCTCCTCGAGGTCCATATGGGCGCTGTTGTGGACCTCTGCACCTGGCGCGTATTCCAGGATCTTTCTGTTTACAAGTGAACCGGCGTATATCACAACATCGGACCTTTCAAGAACCCGTATGGCTTTCAGTGTTATGAGTTCAGGGTCCCCTGGACCTGCACCTATGAATACAACCTCACCTGTAATTTTTTCCTTAACTTCAGGGTTTTCTGTACCTTTCAGATTATCATCTCCTCTGTGTTATTCCATTTTTTACATCCGGATGGTTTGATCATGCGGATCCCATCATGGCCGCGGGTTTATCATTTCTATGGCTCCGTGGGGACATTCCCTGGCGCACCTCTCACAGGCACCGCAGGAGAAGGGATCCACCTCTGCAGTCACACTCCTCCTTATGGTATTCATGGATAACCTGACAAGGGGGCAGACATCCATGCAGAGGAAGCCACAGTCCTCTCCCAGGCATTCCTGGGGGTTCACGCGGGCATGAACCCCGGGCACACCGGCAGCCCTCTTGAAGGCCTCCCTTGTGAGGTAACCTGCAACGTGGAGGTGTGTATCCCCCAGTGCAGGGTCAGCTTCCATGGATGCCAGGCAGGGGTAGTTGTGGAATCCTTCACCTGCAGCCACATCCACCTCATGGAGGGGAACACCCCTTATCCTCTCTGCAACGTAGAAGGTGGAACCACAGGGGGCGCTTCTTTTAACCCTGACCGCAAGGACACTCTCCTTCACATCCATCTCCACCTCAGGCTTCCCGAATCCTGATGCAAATGAGTCAATGAAGGGATTTCCTGTAGTATCAAGTGAACAGAAGGGTGATGGGAAGACGGCTGATTCAACCATCCCGGAAATTTCAGATTTAAGGCCTTCAGGAAGCTGACCTGGCGCATGGGATTCCACTATGATGGCCTTCGATCCCGATTCAACGGCTATTTCAGCTGCTACAAGGTTAAGGTCACCGAAGAGCCCCGCAGCAACTGTGAGATCTGCATCAGGGATTTCTGGGGGAAGAAGTGATGAGGGATCATCCAGAAATTCACCAGAATAGTCATCATAATCAAATACAGCCACTATGTCCGGTGCCAGCCCATGGGAGGCGACGGTATTCACCACCCTGGCGCCGTATTCTCCACAGGCCACCATTATGATCCTCATGGAAGCACACCTATCTGTAGAACAGTATGTATGCAACCACCATGAGGATCAGGGCAAGCACAACCCCTGTGATGGCCATGTTTCTGTCGCTGCCAAAGATTATGGGCACGGGCCCTATCATTACAACTCCCGCGGCCTTAACCTCCCCCTTATCCCTTGTCTGGGAGGCGCTGAGGGCTCCTCCAATGAATGTTAAGAGTATGCCTGTGATTATAAGGATTACTCCGGCGGTTATGAGAATCTCTCCCCTCATAATATCCTCCACTGAATTGTTGTACTCATATTATCTGGTGTATCTGGTCTTACAGCTATAATCCTCATTTTATTTAAGTGGTATGTCATGTGTCAGTGGCTGCTAAACCCATGTCTCTGAATGAAATAAATGGCCGGTGATTTTACTCTGGCTCCACGTATTCAATGGACACGCATTCCCAGGGCTGGACCTCAGTATTTATTGTTGCGTAGAGTTCCATATCAGTGTGCCTGAAGAGGTCCTCACAGCTGAAACTGAGGTCGGGCGATACCTTAACCGGGTAGATCCTCCCCCTGTTACTCTTTACGATTATCTCTCCCTCTCTGCTTATACCTATCACAAGCTGTTTTATTTCATTTGCCATATTAAATCCTCCAGCTCCTATACTAATCTGAAAGACCACCTAGATAAATCTGGATGACAGGAATCCTGTGATGTTATGATGGACCCTGGGAATTTTTGTCAGTATAGAACCTCATAGCAGACGGTACTCGACCCTATGACCCATCTTTCTTCTTTCAATGAGTTCCATGTCAACCATCTCATCAAGGAGGCCGTCATCGGCCACAATCTCATCTCCGGGGGTCCATGAGGGTTCCTCTGCGAGCCTATCATAGACCTCAAGAAGGGACTTTATCCTCTCAAGGACATCTTGATTAACATCCAGGCCCTCTATTTCCCCCTTTATCCGGCGGGCGGTCTCTCTGAGTGTTTCTTCATCTGCGCTGGGAATGATGCATAGGACTCTGACCTCATTTCTCAGGAAGTACTGGCCCCTGTGAACACTGAATGTGTCCCTCTGGATTATAAGGCCACCGGCATCCTCAACAAATTCCTCAAGTTCATGGAAGTTATGGGGTCCCCCTGTGAAGACCACTAGGGAATACATGTAAGTGTTTATGTGCATCAAACTATATCTATACACCAGTTAGTAATATTTATATACAAAAATTTATTAATTATCCTCATGGATAAACATGGTGTTCTGGCAGCTGACGCTGTAACATCAACCTTTTTCATGGTTCTGCTTTTATCCACCATGGTTGCCATTGCAGGTTCAAGGATTGATGGTGTTAACCATGAGGAGGGACTTCTTGAACTTCGCATACTCATGGATGATGTGGCATGTGCCGTTGACCTTGCAGTTGCAGGGGGTCCGGGCCGTGAAGTTGTTGTTGAGCTCCCTCCCCGTCTCAACCACACATCAGCTTACAGGCTGAGGATCAACTCAACAGGAGTCTACGGCTGGGCGGATGGTTACAGGGGATTCTCAAATATGTCCAATGTTCTTATAGTGGACTCGAAAGGTACCCCTGCATCAATTAACCTTGAGGCAGGCAGGAAATACTCAATAAGGAACACCTGCAGGAATAACAGGACCCTTGTCATGGTCTCGGAGGTGAGACTTTGAGGTTGGATGTATCTAGGAGTCCCTGGGCTTCATCTGTGACAAATTTGAGGCCAGGTCATATCTATGGCTGCACCGGAGGGCAGGTACCCATTGAGTACCTGCTACTTACAGGTGCCGGGCTCCTCATTGCCACACTCATAGCGGTTCAGGCTGGAATGCAGCTTGAACTCATGGCGGCCCATTCGGCTGCAAAAACAGGGGCCCTGGAGGGGGTTACGACTGACACCCTTGCAGTCTACCCTGCTGTTACCTTTGAGGAGTACCAGAATCAGAAACCAGTCCTCCTGCAGCCGTCTGATGTCAGGGTTCTCAGGGTTGAGCTGATTGATGAGGGCTACAACAGCACATACGGGCGGAGGAAGTTCCGTCTGAGGGCATGGCTCTCTGGCCCACCTATGGAGTCTTCCCTGAGGGAGTCCCTCTCTGACAGGGTGAACTTCTGCATGAGGAGATCCATCTCACGGACCTTCAGGACAGAGAACCTGACCGGCACCTACCACAACCCTGCCCTTTCAGATCACTACGTTTTCACAACATCTGAGGCGGTATGGCTTCCTCCTTAAATTACACCGCGGCCAGATGTAAACTGATATAAAGGGTTAACAACATAATTAAACTGTAATACTCATCGCCGGGGACACTTCCTGATACCGGTTACCGAGTCACTGGGGTGTATTGATGGCCAAAACAAAGAAGGAAAAACTGGATGATGTGCTCTCTGCTTTTATGCAGGTCGGTCAGATAAGGGCTGCGGGTATTGTTTCAAAGGAAGGGCTGCTTATAAACGCACGGACACCTCCAGATGTTGATGCCAGGATATTCTCAGCCCTCTGTTCAACCATAATGGGTGCCGCAGAGGCGGCATCAGGGCAGATGAACACTGGCGGCGTTTCTGAGATAACCGTGAGAACCGAGAAGGGTATAATCATTCTCAAACCTGCAGGTGAGAAGGCCATATTCACGGCCCTGGCAGAACCGGAGGCACAGCTGGGTCTGCTGCTCTTTGAAATGGATTCAAGGGCAGCGCAGGTTGATGAAATTCTAAGGGAGATGTGAACATGAAGAGGACTTACATCCCGAAACTCGACGACCTCCTGGGCGGTGGAGTGAGGGAGGGGGCTTCTGTGATGTTCTCGGCATCCCCCGGAGTGGACTATGAGGCATTCGGTTACCAGATGCTCAACGGACGACTTGGTGAGGGCGAGAAGGGGTTTATATTCACCAACGTTGAGGAACCTGAGAGCATAATATATGAATTCAGGTCCTATGGCTGGGACATCGAGCCCCGCATTGAGAATGGGGACATGTTCTTTGTTGATGGAAGTTCACCCTTCCTTGGAATGCCATCAGAGGAGCGTTACACCGTCAGTGATTACTCAGAGATAAAGGAAACAGTTCTGAGTGCAATAGAGGATATTCCAGGCGGTGTGGGAGTAATAAACTGTCTCTCTGTAATAATAGATTACCTGGGGAACGGTGACACCCTTGAAATTGTAGAGACATGGAACAGGAGGGCCTCTGAACTTGATGTCAACATTGTCTACCTCTTCACTGAGTGGGACTATGAAAGGGAGCTTATGGATAAACTGAGATCACTGATGGACTGTGTCGTTGACCTGCGGACCATTGAGGAGAGGGTCATAATAGGGCAGGGGTTCATGGTTGCCCATTCTGACTGGTCCAGTCCACCTGATACCATGGTGCTCTTCTTTGTTGTACAGCCCGGTGGCGTTAAGGTCTATGTGCCCAAGATACTGGTGACTGGTCCCTACAATTCAGGGAAATCCACATTCGTAAAGTCAATATCCACAAAGGCGGTTTCGGTTGATAGAAAGGCCCTCTCGGCGTTCCCAACAACCATTGCAATGGACATAGGTCACCTCGAGTATAAGGGGTTCATGGCGGATATCTTCGGTACACCGGGACAGGAGAGATTCGACCTCATACTGGATGTCCTCTCAAGGGAGGCTGTAGGGGCATTCATACTGGTGGACTCAACCGCACCTGAAACCTTCGCAAGGGCCAAGGAGATGATAAGAAAGACAAGGGCAGAGGCGATACCTAAGGTTGTGGTTGCCAATAAACAGGACCTTCCAGGCGCGCTCTCACCTGATGAGATAAGAACAAGGATGAAGCTTGGAGGTGATGTCCCCATAATACCTGTTTCACTTAAAGAGGGATGGGGAGTGAATGAAGCACTTGAAACCCTCCTCGGACTTCTCTATGGTGGTTAAATGATTGTCAGAATTCCCTCAGGAATAAGGGGTCTTGATGAACTCATTGGTGGAGGGGCGATCCCTGAAAATACTGTTACACTTGTCTATGGGCCCCCGAAGGTTGGTAAATCCATATTCAGTTATGGTTTCACGGCGGGGGGTGCTGAAAGGGGTGAACCCTGTCTCTACATATCCACAGACTATGGTCTGGCGGACCTCAAGAGGAACATGCAGGTTCTTGGTATGGATGCTGAGAGCTACATGGAGAATGAACTTCTATATGTGATAGACGCGATATCAAGCATCTCAGGGCCGGCATCTGATGCTGGCAACACCTACCTCTCATCATCTGTGCATAACCCCACCGATATAATGGTGAAGCTGGGGGTTGCCATAAGGAACATAACTGCAGGCTACAGCATGTTCAGGTCTGTCCTGGACTCCCTCACAACGCTAATGGCATTCAATGATGAGCTGCTGATAGTCCGAGTCCTCACAGCATACATAATAAGGATCAAGGACGCCGGTGGAACCGCCATTGTCACCTACACCGAGGGATCAGCAGACCCCAAGGTTGAGACCATGCTCAAGGCAGTTGTGGATAACATAATACACCTCGATGGATCTGAACTTACAGTTGAGGCCATGATAGGGGTCGGAAGGGCCAGCGCCCCCTACACCATAGACGATAAGGGCCTTAAGGTCAACCCATGAGGGATATCATGAGTGAGAACTACACCACCGGTATAGCTGGACTTGATGATATCCTGGGTGAACTGGAGCCTGGTTCAGTCATGCTGGTCACGGGGCCCCCCAAGGCAGGTAAATCCGTACTTGCAACCGAGTTCATCTACAGAGGACTCCAGGCCGGAAACCCATGCCTTTTCATAGCGGCGGAATACGGCTACAGGGACCTGCAGAGGAACACGATGGCCTTTAACTGGTTCATCCAGACATTCAGTGATAAGCTTCATGTAATCGATCTTCCAACCGGACTTGGGGGTGCTAAACCCCAGGATTCAGGAAACATAAGGTATTCAGCCCTTCAGAACACCACAGACCTCATGGTCAAGGTTGGTATAGCCACAAGAAGCCTCTACCAGGAATCTGGAATATTTCTTTCAGCCTTTGACTCCGCATCCATTCTCCTGGCATTCAACCCCCCAAGGCTTGTGCTGAGGGTGCTCAAGGCCTACAATAACCGTGTGAGGGAGGCCAATGGAATAGCACTGGTGGCATACACAGAGGGGGTTGCGGATCCGGAAATAGAGAAGGGGGTCCCTGAACTTTTCGATGTGCATATCCGCATGGATGGCTCAATGATATCTTCCAGCACCCCCTCAGGGACCAGGGAGGCGCCCTACAGGATAGGTGAACAGGGCCTTCTGGTGGGCTGATGGTACTCCTTAATATCTTTTTATTTGTGGGATGATTCTGGCTGTAGATTTCCAATGGGCTGATGCTTAACTGTCAGATTCCCTTTAGCGGATATCTATTTAAATTAATATCCACATAGTATTATATTAGAACATCCGGGGCTGTGAAGATGATATTAATTATTCTGAGCATATTTGATTTTCTCAAGGGGGATGAGGGCGGTGAATCACTGGAGAAGTACCTGCGCAAACTTGAGGAACTTCTTGAGGAGGAATTTGACACCCTCATAAGGATAGCCACCTTTTATGCTGATGAGGGCGATACCCGTGAGGCACTTGATTACCTTGAAAGGGCCTACAAGGTGGCCTCTGACATGAATGACGAGGAGCTCATGGCTTTTGCCCTTGACTCCATGGGTGACGTCTACCTCAGTGATAGAAAAATCAAAACTGCAATGGAGTACTTTAAGGAGGCGCTCCGGATTTATAACTCTGTTAATTCACCACTCAGAAAGGATCTGAGGGAAAAGATCAAGGAAGTCGAAAAGATCAGGGAGGCCATAGATATAGCAAGCCTCAACCGCCTCCAGGAGGAGGCTGAAGCTGAGATGGCAGAGGTGGATCTCGGTGCCATTGAGCCATTCCTGGACAGACTCGTCGAAAGGGTTGAATCACTTACAATGTACCAGTCACAGTCCTATGAGGACTCCATATCCCAGATAAGGGAGGCCTACCAGATTGCAAGGGATATTGGCGATACAGCCACAGAGGCGTCATTGCTTCTGCTTCTGGGGGCTTATTCACTTAAAAATGAGGACTTCAGCGAGTCAAGGAAGTACCTTAAGAAGGCCGAGGATCTTTTCAAAAAGACAAACAATGACATGGGACTTGCCGTTGCAATGGTCCTCATGGGGGTCCTCGAATTCATAGAAAACAACCCTGAGGGTGTTGCATCAGCTTTCAGGGGGGCTGTTGAAATCTTCCAGAAACTGGATGAGAGGGAGATGGAGTCCGTGACCCTTGAGCTCCTCAACAAACTCTACAGTTTCTGAGGCCAGAAAAGCAGATAATCTTCTCTGAGGTGCTAGGCCCTAAAGCCCCTGAAGGATAACTTTGTACCTGAACACTTGGGTTTCTAAAGTTTCTCATTATAATTCTTAGAAGGGGTCCAGAGGGAGTATGAATGCAAGCAGAACCCCAAGGGCCCCGAAGAATACCCCAATCGACCACACTATCATCACAACCCTCTTCTCGGTCATTGGTCTTCTAAGTATCCACCTTATGAGGGAGTTGAATCCTTCAGGTGGAGCTATGAGTTTACCGTCCTCTGAGATTTCTGTGGGCCTGTGCCTGTGCCTCTCAACGACACCTGCACTGTAGAACTTCAGGAGGCCATCTATGATGTTGGGGAGGAGGACGATGAGTGCTATTATCTTGATCCTACCTATGAATGCAACAGAGGCTATGCAGGCCCCTATTATTAGGGTTCCCACATCCCCAGGGAATACCCTTGATGGGTACCTGTTGTAGATGAGGAACGCCAGGAGTGCCCCCAGCATTGCCATGGTTATTATGGAGACATTGTATTTGCCCATTATGATACATGAGGCGGTAAGGGCCGTCATTGCAATTGATCCAAGGCCAGATTCGATACCATTCAGGCCAGCAAGCATGTTTGTGAGGTTTGATGCTATTGAAACTGCAACTGGCATCATGATCATGTAGAGTATTCCGACGTTGGGGGGGGCCACCCATATTATGGGGAGACCTGCAAGGAATAGAAGGAAGAGTTTTTCACGTGAGGAGAGCCTCACAAGGTCATCAACCATCCCCACTATACCCACAAGTAGTATCACAAGGAGCGTCACCATGAGTTCGTAGTGGAGGCGCGGAAAGAAGTACATCCCCAGAAACATTCCAATCGTGAACCCAAAGAGTATCCCGATACCACCCATCTCTGCCACGATGGGCTTTGAGATTTTATGTATGTCGTTTCCAACGACGTTGGCATCCTTGAGCTTACTTATGAGCCTTGGCATAACGGTATATGTTGATGTAAATGAGATGATACAGCAGATTATTGATACGATAAGTACAGATGAATATTCAGGTGTAAAATTCAGAACCATAAAATCACCGGATTTATCTTATACTACTTAACTGCATAAATTCGTTTATAAATTTTCAGATAATCAGCCATTCTTGAGTATATAGTATACTGTTCTGAGGGGTATCCCAAGCTCTTCAGAAATCTTTCTGGCTGGAACGCCTTTTCTGGCCATTTCACGAACCCTGAGGCGCGTGTTCTTGTCATACTTCCTTTTCTTACCCCTCTTCAGTTTCATATCGCCCTTGAGGTAGTAGACAGTCTTCAGGGGTATGTCTGTGATACCCGAAATCTGTTTTGGGGTTTTACCCTCCCTTAAAAGGTTCTGCACCATCTTAACGTCCTTTTCTGTGTACTTCCGGGGTCTCCCGATTCTCTTAACGGGTTCAACCTCCACTCCAAGTTCCTCAAGGGCCTCTAGATACCTCTTTGATGTACGGTGATAGAGGCTTATGGGGCATGTGATCTTCTTGAGGTCAGGGTTCTTCTCAAGGATCTCAATTATCCTCCTTGAAGTAAGAGGCTGATTTAAATGGACTTTCTCTGCCATAAAACCACTCAATCACCTTTTATAAGGTTGAGAAACATTTTAGCCCTGTCAGTAGATGGCTTACCCAGGTTTTCAATGCTCCTCTCCTCCTCGACCACGTCCTCCACATTTACATGGAAGAGTTCAGCACATGTTTCAGCATCAATACCTGCCTCCATGTGCAGCACAGCGGCACCAAATGCAAGGGGGTCAGGTTTCATGTGCAGGCCCTTCATTTTCTCCTCAATTTCAAATTTTCTCATGAGAACATCCCCCAGGTTCTCAATGTAGACCATTCCACAGTTCCAGTACCCTCTGAGGAGTTCCAGGGCGTCCTCGCTGAACTCATCGAAGGTCCTCACCTGTGTCCTGTCAAGTACGGGTCTGAGGTTGGGAAATGGACCCGAGTACTTGGAGCGACGGTCCAGGGATGTTCCAAGGTAGTAGAAGGCAACGTCCCAGAGAATGAGGTTCACGGGAACATCCCTGAAGATCTCCCTCTTGAGTTCCTCCATTGTCTCAAGGTCCTCCTTTAGCAGGGGGTTCAGGTTACCGTTCTCATCACCAAGACCTGCTTCATGGATTAGCCTGTGCATCCTCTGCAATCGTACCTCACTGAGTTCATCCTCGGAAATCCTGAGATCCGGTGAATATGTTCTGGCATCAAAGACTATCTCCCGGTACCTCTCCACGGCATCGTAATCCCTGAGGTTCTCCCTGTAGACCGCATCCCGTATCTCATCTATTATCTTCTGGGATAGGCCGGCATATGCAAGTGCAAGGGCGGTCCTGGTGTACCTGTCATTCACTATGCTGGATTTTTTCCTGTGGAACTGTATCAGCTCCACCCTCACATTTGGGCCATACCTCTGCCTCAGCATCCTCTCGTAGTCATTATCCTCACTGTCAAGGGTTATGCGCCTTCTGATCCACCTACCATCCTCAAGGACCCTTATAACCAGGGTGGCCGATCTTACAGCCCCCTTCTTTTCATTTTTAAGGAGCCTCATTATCTTCTTGAGGGCCTTCCTGGCCCAGAGGCTCAGTTCGGACATCTTCACCATGTAATCCCCTGAGAGGGGGAGGTGCGGTATTATCTCTGGCCTGCATAGTGCCCGGTCATTGAACCTGACCTTGAGGTTATCTGATCCACAGGGGCATTCAACATCTCCTGATGGGTCATGGAGCTCAACCTCTCCCAGCCGCAGGGTCCTTGAACATTCCTGGCATTTGAGGAAAACGTGCTCCTCAATGTTACCAAGGGCTATCCTGTGGGATGAGATTGCAGAGTTAACCCTGTCAAGGAGGTTCTTCTTTACAGATGCCTTCATGCGGAAGTACTGGGCGTGCCTCTTTATGTCATGAATGTCCTCAGCGATTTCAGGGGACTGGTGGGTGCTGTACCCGGATATTGACCTGAAAGGGTACTTGAAGCCCCTCAGCTCCATGGCCTCCTTCAGATCCTGAAGCTCCTCAAGGTTTCCCCGGAGGTATATGTAAAGGTTAAGGAGTGCCTCCGGTGATCTGAGATCATCCTCAGAGATCCTCCTATCCCTTATGCTCTCCAGAAACCTTTCTGACCTTGCAATTAGACCTGATTCGTTCATACTATTCTCCAGCCAGGCACAGCATACCGAATTATCAGAAGTGTATACACGTCTACATTATCCGTTCACCGATACCTGCATCACCGGGGTCCAGTATGTTCAGTGATTCCCCGGTTGCAAGGACCATACCCTCGGATTTAACACCAAAGAGTTTGGCGGGTTTGAGGTTGGCAAGGACCGTAACCTTCCTTTCAAGGAGATCCTCGGGGCTGTACTTCTCTGCAAGGCCTGCAACCACCTGCATTTCCCTTTCACCCACGTCTATCATGAGTTTGAGGAGTTTATCTGACCCCTCTATTCTCTCAGCTGATCTTATAACACCCACCCTGATGTCCAGGGCTGCAAAGTCATCGATTGTCACGGTTTCAGACACACTATCCTCCTCCTTGATGAGTTTTGATTTCTCCTTCTCAATTACCTCATCGGGTATCTTTGAGAAGAGGGGCCTGGCCCTCTCTATGACCCTTCCCGCTTCAAGTTCATGGAAGCCCCACGGTTCATCCTCCATGTTCATGATGGAGAGCACTCTCCCTGCTGAGGACGGCATGAAGGGCATTAAGAGTTTTCCGAGGTTGGCCGCAAGGAGGTTGCATAGATGGAGGCATGTTGAGGCCCTCTCAGGTGACTCCTTAATGGCCCTCCATGGTTCCTGATCGTTGAAGTACTTGTTACCCTTCTTTGCAAGTTTAATCACTGACATCATGGCGTCCCTGAACTGGAAATTCTCCAGGAGCTCACCCACAGTATCTGGGGCTCTTCTTATGGAGTTGAGGAACTCCTCGTCCTCTGCTGTGAGTTCTGATGGTTCAGGCACCCTGCCATCAAAGAACCTTCCTGTGAATGAGAATGTCCGGTGGAGGAAGTTTCCAAGGACATCTGCCAGTTCATCGTTGACCCTCCTCTGGAAGTCGTCCCATGAGAAATCGGTGTCCCTGGTCAGGGGGGCGTTGACTGTGAGGTAGTACCGCAGAAGGTCCTTATGGAATCTTTCAAGGAAATCTGATGTCCAGACAACCCAGTTCTTACTGGTGGACATCTTCCTCCCCTCAAGTGAGAGGTACTCCCCGGCTATTATGTTCTCAGGGATTCTGCACCCGTAGGCCATGAGGAGGGCTGGCCAGAATATGGCGTGGTGGTATATTATGTCCTTTCCTATGAAGTGAACCGCCCCTGCATCCCAGTATTCCCTCCAGGGCTTTCCGGTTTTTCTGCTCCAGGCTGCAGCTGATGATATGTATCCAAGGAAGGCCTCACCCCAGACATAGATTATCTTACCATCATTTCCCTCAAGGGGTACGGGGACCCCCCAGTCCATGTCCCTTGTGAGTATCCAGTCCCTGAGCCCCTCCCTGAGCCACTGGAGGGCGTAGTTCTTAACATTTGAGGGCATATCTGATTCCCCAATCCATTCCATGAGTTTATCCTGGAACTGGCTGAGGCGGAAGAAGTAGTGCCTTGAATCCCTAACCACGGGCTCTGAGCCGCACACCATGCACACGGGATCCTCAAGCTGGAGGGGTTCAAGGTGCCTTCCACAGCTCTCGCAGTGGTCTCCACGGGCACCCTCACCTCCGCAGTGGGGACAGATCCCCTCAACATATCTATCCGGGAGGAAGCGCTGACAGCTGTTGCAGTAGAGCTGTTTTATGTCCTTCTCGTATATGTAACCCTTCTCATAGAGTTTCAGGAAGAAGTTCTGGGCTATCTCGTAGTGCAGATCATCGGTGGTCCTTGTGAAACTGTCAAAGGATATGTCGCACTCCTCAAGGTCACGTTTTATCATCTCATTGTACCGCGTGGCAACTTCAATGGGTTTCAGACCCTCACTCTCTGCCTTGACGGCTATGGGTGTCCCGTGTTCATCTGTGGCACACACAAACAGGACATCGTCACCCCTCAGCCTCCTGTACCTTGCATATATATCCGCGGGTATGTAGGTTGACCTCAGATGACCGAGATGCGTTGGCCCATTGGCATAGGGAAGTGCGCAGGTGATAAATACTTTGCTCAACTCAACTCCTCCTTGAATCATGAAACGGATTAGAATAAGATGAGTAATATCATTAAGATACAGTTTAGATTTACGGTTTACCTCTATATAAATTTATGTGAGGGAATTTAAAACCATCTCCATTTTCATGGAACCAGTTCAGGGGCCCCTTCAGAACATCAAGGTTTATATGGGCCCTTTCATGGCTTCTGGGCTGAATCCTTGCTGAACTGATATATCATGGGTAACTGTGAAGCATGGACCCATATCTTTATGGGTCACATCGGTAAACAGTTTAAACATGGTGTCTTCACTTTTCATAAACCCATTCTCAGAGGATGCCAGGGAAATTGTAAGAAACTATGGATCCCCTGACACTATATTCGAGGCCAGCAGCGTACTCCTGGATACGGTTAAACGTACAAGGGGCCAGAACCTTGATGACAATTCACTCCTCCCCGGGAGCATAGGTGACCTTGCCATCAAGAGAGTGGAATGGTACCTTCAGAGGCAGAGGAGGGGTTTTGATCATGGGGACTATGCATACCTCATGAACCCAGGGATAAAGGAGTACGATGTAATTGCATTCTATGTCCTTGCACAGGCGGCAGGGGCGGGTTTCAGAAGGGGGTCACGGGAGGTAAGACTGGTCGTTGAATCTACAGGGGCCCTTGTGGAGGACCGCTTCAGGGTCCTTGGAAGTGAAAGGGATGAGATAATCGAGGAAGTCCTCATTGAACTTGGATCCGAAGGAACCAGCTGGATGGAACTTTCAGAACTCATCGGATCAGGTAAGCTGAGGCTCACAGACCTCATACTCCACAGGGGGAGGGTGGTGATTGATGAGGACGAATTCCTGATGACATTCCAGGATCTGATAACCGACAGGGACCCCAGGAGTCTCTACGCCGCACTTGTGGGTCTGGAACTCAAGGAGACAATGATATCCCGCATAATAATGCAGAGGACAGAGGACTACATTGCCAGGGTCTCTGAGATGAGCTCCACAGTGGAACCCCACCCCATCATCCTTGAAACAGCAGAAAGGATAAGGGAGACTGTTAATGAGGTCACATCATTCAGGGGCGGGCCGGTTAAATCTGCAGGTCCAGGTAAACTCGTCCCGGATGCATTCCCCCCATGCATAAGGGGAACCCTGGATGGTGTGAAGTCAGGTAACAGAAACGATGCCATAGTCCTCCTCCTCACCTCATTCATATCCTATGCAAGGCTATACCCATCGGTCTTCAGGGACCGGACACCCCTCAAGGTTTCAGACCTTGACCCCGACCTCAGGGTGATCCGGGAGGAGATACTCCCCATAATATATGAGGCAGCAGAGAGGTGTGAACCACCCCTATTTGAGGATGACCCCCAGGAGAAGCTGAACATAACCGCGAAGCTTGGTTTCGGTGTCCATGATGAACCTGAACCCGAACATGAGGGTGAGAGTAAATGGTACACCCCCATGAGCTGCGAGAAGATCAAAATACACCTACCTGACCTCTGCAGACCCGATGACCTCTGCAGGAGGATCACCAACCCCCTCACCTACTACAACAGGAAAAGGTGGGAGCTCCACAGGGGGAAGTCAGAACAGGAAGGGGAGGATTGATAGGATCTTTGAGGCTGCAACACCCCTTGAGAGGAAGAGATACTACCGTGAAGAGTGGGATGTAAGGAAACTCCCGGACTTCATAGCCAGGAACATCCATATGAGGGAGTTTGGATTTGACCATACAGGCAGGGGCCCCAGCGACAGGTACAGGGTATTCGATGATGAGAAACGCCTTTCAAGGTTCATGAGGGCAAGGTTTCCATTTGCAGCCTACTCCTCCGTTGCATTCTACAGGGAGCCGGGTAAGAGGAGGGGCTGGCAGCGATCTGAACTCATCTTTGACGTGGACGCCAAGGACCTTCCTGTGAGGTCATGTGACTGTGAGGGTGTATGTGAGAGGTGCCTTGATGAGGCAAAAGAACTGGTCCTCATGATGGTTGACACCCTGAGGGGTGACCTTGGACTGGGGGACGTGCACGTGGTATACTCGGGGAGGGGATACCATATAAGGGTCCTTGACCCTGGTGTCATGGAACTTGGATCAGAGGTGAGGGCGGAGATCCTCAGGTACACAGCAGGTGCACGCCAGCCAAGGAGAAAATTCACACACAGGGGTGAATCCTATGAGATGGAACACTTCTCCATACCCCTCGGGTATCACAGGGTATTCACAGAGAGGGCGAAGCACGTCTTCCTCCACATGAGGGGTGATGAGAGGATAGAGAATGTCACGGCAAGGACGGTCCGTGAAGTTGTGAAGAACAGGGACCTCCTCCCTGATGACAGGTGGGGGGAGTTCAGGAGGAGGATAGGCCCAAGGGTCTACCCCCGGCTGGTTGCTGGGGTTGCAGGGATAAACATGAAGATGGTGGATGCCAAGGTCACAATTGACCTCAAGAGGATACTGAGGCTCCCCACATCACTCCACTCGAAGGTCAGCATGATATGCATGGAGGTTAAGAACCCTGAGACATTTGATCCCCTTAAGAGTGCCGTTCCAAAATTTGTTCATGAAAGGGAATCATAATATCATCTTCTAATGGCCTTCCAGGGATTCAGGAAGGCGTCAAGGAACATAAGAAATTCAGGGTCCAGTGATCCAAGGGTATTCTCAAGGAAATCAACACTGAAGCCATTTATCAGTTCTTTGCGTATGTGTTTTCCCATTTTGAGCCTTTCAGGTTTTGATAGGAGCCTTTTAATGTAATCAACCGCGTTTCTATCCCTCCTGGGGGATTCCACAACAAGCCTCGGGCCCTCAACCCATACCCTCTCATGCCTTTCTGTGAACCTCTCACTGTGCCGCCTGGACCAGACAGGGGGCCCGTATCTCTTTCTGTAGGATGGAAGCGCCCAGACCTCCATTTCAATGAGCATGACAGCGACACTTGATTCGTCGCTCCAGTAGTCGGCCCCAAGAACCGAGAATCCCTCATTCTCCAGGTTCCTCACGATGGAATCAAGGGTCTTCCTGAGCTGGGGGTAGAGGGCATCCGCCGGGACATCAGGCACCCCGCTGGATACCAGGATGACCTTTGAACCCCTTTTTTCAATGGTTTCAAGTATTTCACCGGGATCTGAGGTGTAATGTGGTTTCCTGAAGTATTCGGGTTTCGGGTCCCTCAGGAAATTCCTGGCCGCAGTTACAAATTCAGCCATCCGCTGCAGTGTGAGTGCCGCCGCAACGTTCCTGTTCCTGTCTACAGGGTCAACCACCACGAGGGGCTCCTGGAAGTCCCCACAGGTACCATGACCCTCGAGATCTATGATATACCCGGGCCTCCAGCTGAGGGCGCCTTTAAGCACCCCCTCGAAGTTTCCGTAGTGGAGAACAAGGAGTTCTGCAAGGTAACCTGCAAACCCTCCAACCCTGAACTCGGATCCGTAGGTCCCTGTTGACTTCATGAACTGTTTGAGGAGAAGAACCTCGTCCATCTGCTCCCCCTTAAGGTTCCTCTGGATATACTCTGTGTGGAGTATGGTTCTGTCAACGGCGGATCTGAGTTCTGAGGCATTGGATATCCTGTAGCAGGGAACGAAGTCCACCTCGTAACCATCTATGTGTCCTGTAACGTAGGGGTGTGACGCATACCTCTCCTCGGCCTCTCCCCTGAACATCTCTATGCACAGGTATCCGAGTTTCAGGCCCTTCTCCTTCAGTTCATCCTCGGGGGTGTCCAGGGGGAAGTGGATGAATATGTCGATGTCGGCGCCGCCTGAGAGCCAGGTCCCCTTGGCAACTGAACCCACAAGGAAGGCCTCAGCATCGATCCCCATCCTCGCTGCGAGTTCATTTATACATTCAACAAGGCTCTCTGATAATTCCATGACCCGCTGATATTCTTCTCTTCCGGGTTTTATACTCTCAAGTATCCCGCTGTAGTCCATGTTTATTCACCATGTTATCCGTTTATACTCTCAGTGCACACTGTCGCATGTCCACCATATCAATTAAAATTAATCAGATTCTGAAGACCTCAAGGTCACTGTAGACGGGTCCCTCCGGTGTGAGATCACTCCTTTTAAGTGAGACCCTGTCAACCCTGAGGGTGCCGGCGTCCACATTCTCAAGCTCATCTATCAGGGCTGCAAGTTTCTCACGGTTCCTCGGACCCTTGACCCGCCCGATGGTCAGGTGGGGCACGTACTCCCTTTCCTTCCGGAATCCTATCCTGGCAAATTCCATGTCCAGGTTCCTCTGCAGCTCTGAGAATACCCCCGGGTTTTCAACACCAAGCCACACCACCCGGATGTAGCGTGGGCTGGGGAAGACACCTGCCCCCATCACGTGAAGGTCGAATGGTTCATAACCCTTCAGGGTTTCCTCAACTATCCCCCTTATCCTCCTCAGTTTGCCCTCACCCACATCACCGAAGAATTTCAGGGTGAAGTGGAGGTTCTCAGGTTCAACGAACTTTATCTGGGCATCGGCGCCCCTCAGGATATCCTGTATCTCACACACCCTTTCCCTTAATTCATCGTCAACATCAACTGCAAGGAAGGCCCTGACCTTCATTTCATGATCCTCCGTGTATTACCTGTCAAGTTTTTTCAGCCTTTCAAGGCTCCTGGCCGGTGTTTCAATGGTGTTGAGTATATGGAGTTCCACCCTGCCCAGGAGTTCACTGAAGAACCTCCTGCGGAGCCCCATCTTTCTCTCATCCCTTACAAGCTGGTGGGGGTTGCAGAAGTCATTTTCCAGCAGGTACTTCAGACCCTCCTCTGGATCCAGCCTCCTCATTGGGGGGTTATCAGGGTTTCTCTCAAGGAGAACGACCCTTTTGAGTGTGGTGGACTCCCTTATCCGCCCCCCGAAGAGCATCCCAACATCTGCAACCCCCCTGGATCTGGCATCCAGTTTCACAGATTCCAGGAGGGAGGAGTACTCCTTCCACACCATCCCTATATCGTCCCGGATGTAGGAGTTCTTCTCAGATGCATAAACGAGGACCCCGTTCTCAAGTAGGCGGGTGAAGAACCAGTCATCTGAAACATAACTGTAGGCCCCATCTAGGAGCAGACCGTAGGTGAGGGTCGTCTTACCTGTACCCGGCGGCCCTATGATCGCAAGTCCAGCCCCTTCACGGTCGAGGGCTGAACCATGGACCGAGTAGCGGCGGTGCTCTGAATGGTACTCCTCAAAGAAGTCGGCAACCGCTGCAAGGGCTATGCTCTTAACCCAGCCATAGTAGTCACAGTTTTTGATTATGACTGTCTTTGAATTTGCCTCGTAGAGAACCTCCAGGTCACCACCATCTGACACAGCAAATACCTTTGCATGAGGCCTCACATCTTCGCTCATGAATCTGAAGTTGTCCTCCCACTCCTCCTTGAATGACACGTCATCTGTGAGGAGCTTGACGCAGGCCCCATGGAGGCTGGCCTTCCTCTCAAAGAGTCTGAGTCTGGAGAGTTCAGCCAGGATTTCATCCTTTTCCCCGGGCGTTATGAGCCTCACGCTGTACATAATATCCCATCTGGGGGTGATGAATTGATGATGGTGATTCAACACCAATCTACTCATTTCTCGATTATGGTCTCTGTTATGGCCATACCGAAGTGCCTTGCAGAGTCCTCAAAGTAGACAAGTACCTTATCACCCTCACTGAGCTCACTCACAGATACAGGCTCACCCCTATCATTCACCAGCCTTATTGTCTCGGCGTTCTGCAGGAGTGTCCTCACCTTCACGCCCTCGTACTCTGCCTCAACAAGCATCAGGGGCCTCTTCTCGATCTTAACCCGGCCGACAACCGCGGTCCTTGACCTCCCATTCCGGTCAACGATAAGGACCTCATCCCCGGTTTCAAGTTCAGAGAGGTACTTTGTCCTGCCACCGGGTATCATGACGTAGGCCTGGACAGGCCCGGCGTTCACGCGGAAGGGCCTTGAAGCCACATACTCGCTTTCAAGGGACTCGCTGTGCACCAGGAAGAGACCCTGTGAGTAGCTGCCCACCAGCATACCCTCACCGACGTCCATCATTGAGCAGGTGTCCACGCAGACCCTGTCACCGGAGCCCAGGGGCTCAACCCTGGTTACCGTGGCGGACTTGAGTTCATAGGTTTCACTTTCAATCTCCTCGAGGAGCTCTGCTATGGCCTTTATCTGTGAGATGTCCACCGGTTCTATGAGCACACCGTCGGTTCCATGTTCAAGGGTTTCAAGGGCAACCCTCGCCTCATCGGCATCTGCCACCGCCGCGACCAGTTTAACGTCCTCTTCCTGGAGATCCGCTATTATGTTCTCAAGGGGGATGATCTTCCAGTCCTCACCCACGAGTATGAGGTAGTCCACGATACGGCCCAGTTTCCTTGCAAGTTCCTCGTGGGCCTTGCTCCTTATCTCAACGTAGGCCGCAACCTCCTTACCCCCGGATTTAAGCTCAGCTGCCATTTCAAGGTCCCTTGAGTAATCAAGGGTCTCGGGGAGTTCCAGGGTTCCGTCGCCCTCCCCATCCTTTCCAATGAGTACTATGTCTGCCTCTTCCTCAGGTGATATCAGAGTTAGGCTTCCAAGCTTCTTTATCCTCTCGGCATCAGAGGTGTCCACTATGTGGTCTATCCCTGATTCGAGGGCTGCTGTTATGAAGGCCTTCTTCTCATCCCAGTAGGTGTCGGGGGCCATCAGCCATGCGAATTTCATCTCAGTCGCCACCCCTGAGTATCCTGACGGCATCCTCAACTTCAAGGCCGTCATGGACTATACCTGCAATGGCCCGGGTCATATCTGCCGGGGAATCGGCCTGGAAGATGTTCCTTCCAATGGCTACACCGGCACCGCCTGCATCTACGGAGTCCCTGACCATCTGGAGGAGTTCCTCCTCTGTCTCAATCTTCGGGCCCCCAGCTATCACCACAGGGACAGGGCAGCCCTTCACAACCTCCCTGAAGGTGTCAGGGTCACCGGTGTAGTTGGTCTTTATTATATCTGCACCCAGCTCTGCACCTGCACGTGCTGCAAGCTTAACAACCTCAGGGTCGTGCTCGTCCTTTATCCTGTCACCCCTGGGGTACATCATGGCTATGAGTGGCATTCCCCAGTCGTCACAGATCTCAGCCACGGTACCGAGCTTTATGAGCATCTCGGGCTCCCTCTCGGATCCCACGTTCACGTGGACTGATACTGCATCGGCGCCCAGCTTGAGGGCCTTCTCAACCGAGGTGACAAGCACCTTATGGTTGGGGTCAGGGCCGAGTCCCGTGCTTGCGGAGAGGTGTATTATGAGGCCTATGTCCCTCCCGTACCCCCTGTGTCCGCTCCTCACCATCCCCTTGTGCATGAGGACGGCGTTGGCTCCTCCGCTTGCCACCTCATCAATGGTCCCTGCCATGTCTATTATCCCCTTAACGGGTCCAATTGAGACCCCATGGTCAAGGGGTACTATGACAGTCCTGTCCGTCTTTCTGTTGATTATCCTCTCAATTCTAATCCTTTTGCCTATCATGGGCACCCTCCTTGTAGATTTTACTGGACCAGAGTTTAAATTCCCTGAGCCTTGGTGGGATTCCAGCGTCCCCACTTGACTCAAGCCATCCATACCCTGAGGTGAATGACTCTTCGGTGATGGATGAGCATACAAAGTCCAGGAGGCCCCGGTTCCTTATGATTGAGGCCCCTGGTTTGAGTGTGGATGACCATATGAAGTACACCTTGAAGGTTGTATCTGGATGATAACCCCCTCCAAGGTCAACGCTGAGCACATCACAGGATTCAATCATACTGCAGACCTCTTCAAGGGTTTCATGGAGGCGAACATCCCCAGATATGAATTCAACATTATCCCTCTCCCTGCTCAGGGCCTCCATAACATCAACCGCCTCTGGGCTGTTATCAACCGCCACCACCCTGCCCTCCTGCACAAGGTCAGATATTATGCGTGTTGAGTTTCCTATGTGACACCCCAGTTCAACAACGGTATCCCCGGGCCTCAGGACCTCCCTGAGGACGTCCCGGTAGATGTTTATATCATATACCAGTCTTATCATGGCTTCACCTGACCATTCCCTTAACACAATTCATCAGGGGCCCCTGATGCAGAGATGGGAACAGTGATTAATATAATCTTTTAATTTAAAGTATTTTCCCCCTAAATCCACAGATATGTTCATTATCACCCATAAAACCCCCCCAGATGGTCTTCTACACTTTAACTCCAGCATCACAGAAACCTTGCACCTGAAAAGTCAATTCCATACACATCATCGCCCCCGGCATCAGGGTCTTCTGACAGGGCGAATACCGTGTTACCCAGCATCGCCATGGATGCCCCCAGCGTCCCCTCAGAGAGGGCCTCCAGGGGTTCTCTGAGTTCAGGGGTTATGAGTGAGGTTCCTGTGGCAAACTCACGGGAGAGTTCCATGAACATCCTAGGTGTCGGCTCCCTGAGGAGTCTCCGGATCATCCCGGCACCCATCCGGTTTATCTCCCCAACCTTTGTTTCATCACGGATGACCGATGCCGTGTCAAGCTCCCCAAGGGTCTCTGTTAAGACATAGAGGCCCCTGTCAGTGATCCGGTCTGTCCTCCCGTATCCAGGCGGGCCCTCCCTGGTTCTTATGACTATCCCGCCGGTCATCTCGGCTATCAGGTCCCCCAGTCCTGTTCCAAGTTCCACCTCGGCCCTGTGGGCCACTGAACCTGCAGTGTTGACCGTGACAGGGAGTTCAAGTTCCCTTACAACTGCAAGGACACTTCCCAGGGCGCAGGCCGCGGATGCCCCGAAACCACACCCTATGGGGACATCAACCCTGTGGTGTATGCTCACACCCTCCCTGAATCCTGTTATTTCCCTTAGTATTTCAAGGGAACGCAGGCTAACTGATTCCCCGTTTTCTTTCTTTCCGTTGACCCTTACAACCGTTTTATCTTCGGAACCCCTGACCTTTATGGAGGTTTCAACTCCACGGTCAAGGACGACCCCGGCGCCCCTGGAACCTGTTCTCAGGGGATCATCGACCCTTACAACCTCAAAGAATCCGGTTATATGTGCTGGGACAAAGACTGAGGGCTTCATTTAAATACTTCCCTGGACATACTCTAACTGTTCACTGGTATATTGTAACATAAATATAATGATTTTTAAGGAGGACCTGACATCAGAAAGAGGATCGATCTTCACACCCACAGCCTCCTGAGTGACGGTGAGCTCCTGCCATCTGAACTTGCAAGGAGGGCATGTGTCCTGGGACATGAGGCCATAGCCATCACAGACCACATAGACGCCTCGAATATAAACACCATAACATCCCTAATAGACGCGGTTGAGGATATCGGAGATAACTGGGACATCAGGGTCATACCGGGGGCTGAGATAACACATGCGCCTGTTGAGATAATTGAAAAGCTTGCAGTGAGGGCAAGGGGCCTGGGGGCTGAGATCATAGTTGTGCACGGGGAAACAATCGTTGAACCTGTGATTCCCGGCACCAATCATGTGGCTGTTAGCTGCCCGGAGGTTGATATACTGGCCCACCCTGGCCTCATAACGGTGGATGATGCTGAACTTGCCCGTGAGAATGGTGTTACACTTGAGCTAAGCGCAAGGAAGGGGCACTGCCTGGGTAACGGGCATGTTGCAGGTGTTGCCCGTGAGGTTGGGGTTCCAGTTGTCATTGACACCGACACCCATGCACCTGGTGACCTCCTTGACTATGACATGGCACGCCGCGTGGGTCTTGGAGCTGGACTCGATGAATCAGAGGTTGAGGAAGCCCTTGTTAAGAACCCCAGGAAACTTCTTAAGGGTAATGGCATTATATGAGCTATTATTTTTAATAAATTAATTTTTCTGAGCTTTCCATTTTTCAGTATTGGAAAAACGCGTGAATGATTGGTAAATTAAGGGGATTTAACGGATCTAGAAAAAAGAATTTAATAAGTGAATTTAATGTGTCTTCACCTTCGCCCCGTTCTGAACTTCAGGGTCCATCTCTTCTGGGGGGAATCCACCAGTGCTGCAGCGGGCACCACGAGGGTGTACCACCTGTTTCCTGAGAGTCTGGATAGGGGTTTCACATTGAGGGTGTTGCCACTCACCCACTTTTTAATCCTCACGGTTTTCCCGAACTGGTTCCTGAGTGTTATGCTGTTCCAGTATCTGCCCGGTGTTATGCGACCAGAGAATGTGACCCTGATGAGGGGCCTTCTTGTGGTCATACCCCCCCATCTGGGATTGCTTGAGGTTACACTGGGCCCGGTTGCCGTGTATCTCTGGAGGCTGTCAAGTGCTTTTACCAGAAGACCCGCGTCGCTGAGTTTCCTTGAGTAGGTGTCATAGAAGTATGTTTCATAGATCACGGTATTGTAACCCTGTGACGCTATTGGTATTGTAACATACTGGGGGCTTGTTGGTTTTGGGGGTCTGTAGATTTTCAGGAAATTCATGCGGGCTATTATCTGGTCAGTGTAGTTGATGGTTGCGGTGTTCTCTGATATTATGTCCAGGAATCGTGGATAGGCGTATCCACTGTCATGGTAGTGGTTCTCATGGCAGTCTATGACGAGCATGGGTTTCTCGTTCTTTATATCAGGCACTACGAAGTCCCTTGCAAGGAGCTGGCCGTTCATACGGCCCCTTGAGTAATCATTCACGTCTCGGGTTACGTGGACACTGTAGAGGACATACCTCTTTGTGAGGTTAGATGTCTGGATCTTCTCCCTCACTGCGTTGTGTATACCTGACTCCTGGGGGTGGACGCCTATGATGACTGCAATGGTTTCGTTTGAGTTGAGATCCCCATAGTAATCCTTTTCGACATAGCCGTAGGTCCTGTTTCCAAGATGCACGGCCTGTGAGGATCCCATGAGGGCAAAGACCATTAAAACAATTAAAAGTTTCCATAGATGCTTCATATTGATCAACTGGAACTCATTTAATGAAAAATATGTCAAAGAAGATATATAAATACTGTGATAATGATTAGATCAGCGACCAGATAACATCCTCCCAGAGAAGGAACACAACACCGTGAGCTGTTACCCTAAAAATGTCTTCTCACCAAATACCTTCTGTTACCCGCCATCACAGTATGGACCGTTGACCGTTGAAATAAAAGTAAGGGATAAAAGGAATGATGGCAAATTAATAAGAATATTTCTAATTAGCTGCACCTCTGGAGTTTATATATCTGCACCCATATAACTGAACGCAGTGATCCGACTTTTAATAATTTGATGTCAATAAATAACAAAAAGTTTATATCCTCTCAGAATAAAATAACTCATTGTAACTAATACCATGATGGAGGAAAAAGCCAAAATGAGAAAACTCAGCACATGGAAACTGAAGCTAAGGATGTTCCTGGCAACAGCACTTTTATTTGGTATAATCTACGCCATACTCATAGCAATAGGGGCCCTCATGGGATTCGGCGGTCCACTGTTCTATGCCCTGCTTGGTTTTGGCATAGTGTTCCTTCAGTACCTCCTCTCCCCCAAGATAGTGGAACTCACAATGAACGTCCACTACGTCAGTGAGGCAGAGGCCCCCAGGCTTCACGCCATGGTGGATGAACTTGCAAGGAATGCAGGAATACCCAAACCCCGGGTTGGAATTGCAGAGATTGCAGTGCCCAACGCCTTTGCCTTTGGGAGAACAAAATCAGACGGCAGGGTATGTGTAACAAGGGGCATACTGAACCTCCTTGATGAGGAGGAACTCCGGGCCGTCCTTGGACACGAGATATCCCACATAAGGCACAGTGACATGATAGTCATGACCCTTGTGAGCGCGGTTCCACTTATCTGCTACTACATATTCTGGAGCACCATATACAGCAGGGACGACGATGCAACCCTGATTGGAATCGCGGCACTCATAGCCTACTTCCTTGGCCAGCTGATAGTACTCTTCATATCAAGGACAAGGGAGTACTATGCGGACCAGGGCAGCGTGGAGATCGGTGGCCAGCCACACAAACTTGCAAGTGCACTCTACAAACTGGTTTATGGCTCCGCTGCATTTGACAGGGATGATCTGAAGCAGGTTGAGGGTGTTAAGGCATTCTTCCTCAACGATGTATCCGACGCCAGAAATGAGATAAATGATCTCAGCCAGCTTGACATTGACATGGACGGCACCATAAGCATGGCCGAGCTTCAGAGAGTGAAGTACAGTGGAGTAAAGGTTGGTGTGGGCGCAAGGATACTTGAACTTCTCTCAACACACCCAAACATGCTCAGAAGGATTGAGAGGCTCTCTGAGTTCACCTGATTAATTTTTTATCTTGGAATTCAACTTTTTTTGCAATATGATCTGATTCTTGCAGGGGGACTGTATTCGGTTCTGGAACATATAGCGGATCGGCAGGAAATTGTGAATAAAGCTGTGAGTTCAGCAATGATGCAGACGTTCAAAACAACTTCACTGATGTGAATAAAGCTGTGAGTTCAGCAATGATGCAGACGTTCAAAACAACTTCACTGATGTGAATAGAGCTGTGAGTTCAGCAATGATGCAGACGTTCAAAACAACTTCACTGATGTGAATAGAGCTGTGAGTTCAGCAATGATGCAGACGTTCAAAACAACTTCACTGATGTGAATAGAGCTGTGAGTTCAGCAATGATGCAGACGTTCAAAACAACTTCACTGATGTGAATAGAGCTGTGAGTTCAGCAATGATGCAGACGTTCAAAACAACTTCACTGATCCTCATGACAGGTTTCTTCATCAGCATCATCGTTCCAGGCAAGTAGAAAACGTAGAAAGGTTAGGGAGGAGGTTTGGGGTTTCAGTATTGTAGAAAAGGTAGGGAGTAGGTGTGTGGGTTTTCAGTACTTCTTCACAACACCCACAATGGCTGACTTCGGAACCCATGTGTTGAGTGGTGTCCTGACAATCACCGATGTTGGTGTGTAGATGCGCTCAACCTTCTTGTTGTCACTCATTAGGTACACCCTGGTGGGCTCTATCTTACCCACCCTCTTCACGATGAGGCCATACTCTGGGTGCTTGGCTATAACTATATCCCCAACCTTGTAGTCGTCTGTCTTGAGCACTATGAGTTCCTGCCCATCTCTGAGCGTCGGGTACATGGAGTCACCGCTCACAACGGCTGGCATGGGGAGCTGGTCAACACCGAACTGTGACTCAATGGTCACATCAACCTTACTGTAGCCGTAACTCTTTGCTATCTCTGTGACATTGGCCTTTATCGTTTCAACGGTACTGTCAGGGTCGTTGATGACGTCCGCCATGTATTCACCGATCTTCTGCTCCATCTCAGGTGGAGTTTTCTGGAAGAATATGGTGTCTGCCTCGACCGTGATGTTAACCCCGTCAGTCTTTATTGTGATATCAACCGAATTGGCGTTCTCAGTATAGTAAAATGCACCTGCAAAAGCGATGACAAGCACTGCAAGGATAATCAGAACCTTCTTCATCTTCAATCCTCCGGCATGAGTTCATCAATCATTTTCCTGGTGATACGGACGTCCATCTGTCCTGGTGCTGTTGAACGGTCCGCTGATGCAAAGGTTATTGGGGCACCGAAGAGGGCAGCTGCGACCCTCGTGTATTTCCCGGCTTCCCCCATGGATATTGCTATTGTATTGTCTTCCACCGAGAGCAGCTGGAGAACCACGATGGTGTCTGCCATGTTCCGGGGCATGACCGCCACCTTTGCAATGTCCCCAAATTCCTTCTCCATCCGGACTATCCTCAGAAGGGCCTCAAGTGATGGTGTCCCGGTGAAGTTATGGTAGGATATGATGCTCCCGGCGGCAACTGCCGTGACCCTCTCGATGTACTCAGGGTCGGTGCTGAGTTCAACATCAACATAGAGGGCCACCTCGGCAGCGGAGCTCAGGAGTTCTATCCTTTCAGTTTCAGTGCCACTGAAGTGGCCCCCCTCCGTGGGGGACCTGTTTGTTGCTATTACAGGAAAGCCAATATCCTCTATGACCCCTTTCACCTCAGCCCCCGATGCCCCTTTGAGGGCGTCTATTCTGAGCTCCAGGATATCGGCTCCGGCCTCTATGGCCCTTTCTGCGGATTTGATAACAGCTTCACATGTCCTTTCAAAGATGGGGACACAGATCATGGTTTCCATTAATTATTTCTCCTTAGTTTGTGGAGTCTCGAGAACCAATAGTTTACACTAACTTCTATATGTTATTTCTGGTAATTAAATTTTGCATGGGTGAGGTGCGTCTATTTCTATCATAAGCGGCAGTACTCAGGAACTTCCACATTCCACAGGGTTCTGCTGTAACCTATTTATTCCCGCACCTCAAATTAGGTATCAGGTGATTGATTTGAGGATAACTTCCATAGGTGCAGATATATCAGATAATGATACAAGCTGCAGCAGGGAACTTATAAATGCACTGGAGGCCTCGATACCAGGTCTCCTTGACGCGGGTGCAGAGAGCGCAGCACTCACAAACATAACAGGCGACGATGTGGTTATAAGTGCATTTGTAGAGGATGATATGCTGGAGGACGTGAACAGGGCAATAGTTGAGATACTCAGGGACTCATCAGAGAACCTCGGCGACCTTGAGGGGATATCAGATGAACCTGACGGTGCAGGCGAGGGTATATCCTATGCAGAGGCACTTGTGAGGCAGGATCGTTACCCTGATGCAGTTATACTGGCATTTGACACCTATGGTGGTGAAGAATTCGTGGCTGATGTTGCAAATTCAGCCATACAGGCTGCCGGCGGGATGGATGGAGTTACAGATGTGAGCCAGGAGATCAAACCAGGGGTCCGCAGGATTCCAGGAGTGGGTTACGTTTCAGATAAGACCGATGACCCTGTTGTTGTGGCGACCATAGAGGACATGGAGAGTGTCGGGGTCGTGGCAGGGGCAATGCTGGGGGCAGCCCTTGGACACAAGAACGTGTACCTTGTAAGGAGGGGCTCACCCTCACATGTGATACCCGGAAGTGTAATAGTCTCTGCAACGGCATTCCTCAACGGAAACCTCATCGACCTTTCGGTGCCATTTGAGGAGAGAACAAGAATACTTATGGTCTGAACCTCTGCATGGTAGGGATTCCGATGGTCCGCTTGACGTATTATGGGATCCACGGGGTGGGTTAAATGATTCATTATCACCAAGTATTTTAGATTTTAACAACATAGTATTGAGGGGATTTATCATGATACTGCTTGATGAGGATACCAGATGCCTGGTTCAGGGCATAACAGGTAAACAGGGATCATTTCATACAGAACAGATGCTTGAATACGGAACAAGGATAGTGGCCGGCGTGACACCTGGTAAGGGCGGCCAGGAGTTCCTTGGCCTCGGCGTCTACAACTCGGTTGAGGAGGTCAGGGAGGAGATGGATGTCAATGCATCCATAATCTTCGTACCGGCCCCCTTTGCCAAGGACGCGGCCTTTGAGTCCATAAGGCACCTTGACCTTGTGGTTATAATAACAGAGCACATACCGGTCCATGACTCAATGCAGATAATGGAATACGCTGAAAGGATGGGTAAGACAGTTATAGGGCCCAACACACCTGGTATAATAACCCCCGGTGTTGGTAAACTGGGTATAATGCCCACAAACATTTTCACCGAGGGCAACATAGGGATAGTCTCAAGGAGCGGGACACTGACCTATGAATTCGCTGCCCAGCTCACAGAGGCGGGCTTCGGCCAGAGCACATGTGTGGGGATAGGGGGCGACCCTGTCACTGGCCTGGGATTTGTGGATGTCCTTGAGAGGTTTGAGGAAGACCCCCAGACCGACGCAGTTGTCCTCATAGGTGAAATAGGGGGAGACGCAGAGGAGAGGGCCGCAGAGTACATAGGTGACCACATGTCAAAGCCGGTCTTTGCCTTCATCTCAGGCTCAACTGCACCTCCAGGTAAGAGGATGGGCCATGCAGGGGCCATCATAGAGGGCGGTGCAGGAACCGCGCAGAGTAAAAGGGAGGCCCTTGAAGCCGCAGGTGCAGTGGTTGTTGACAGGCCATCCGCCATAGTCAGGGAACTCAGGCGCATGGAGGGGGCTCTCTGATGTCACTCATGGATGACCTCCTTGAGGGTAAGATAAAGCTCTATGAAATTGAAAGGCACGTACCTGTTGATGAGGCTGTCAGGATAAGAAGGGAGTTCATTGAGAGGGTCTCAGGTGCCAGACTTGAGCATGTATCCCACTATACAATTGACATGGATAGGGCGTCAAGGAGGAACATTGAAAACCCCATAGGCGCCGTTCAGATTCCCCTGGGGGTTGCTGGGCCACTGCTGGTTAAGGGTGAACATGCAGACGGCGAGTATTATGTACCCCTTGCAACCTCAGAGGGTGCACTGGTGGCCTCTGTGAACAGGGGTTGCTCGGTGATCACAGGGTGCGGGGGTGCATCTGTCAGAATAACCGGTGACTCTATGACAAGGGCCCCTGTAATAAGGACTGGTTCTGTTGTTGAGGCCTTAAAGCTCAGGGAATGGATCCAGGAGAACATTGATGCCCTCAGGGAGGAGGCGGAGTCAACAACGAGGCACGGAAAACTCATAAAGATAGATCCCATCATCGTGGCGGGGCCCTACGTTTACCCCAGGTTCGTCTACACAACAGGTGATAGCATGGGGATGAACATGGTCACCATCGCCACAGAGAAGGCCCTTGAGCTCCTCACAGAGGAGACAGGCGCCCATGTGATTGCCCTGAGCGGAAACCTCTGCACCGACAAGAAACCAGCATCCATAAACCTGGTTGAGGGTCGGGGTAAGAGCATCAGTGCAGAGGTAACTGTACCCGGGGAGATGGTTGAGAGGGTCCTCAAGACAACACCAGAGGCTGTTGTTGAGGTTAACACCGCAAAGAACCTCCTGGGATCAGCCCTCGCTGGGAGCATGGGATTCAATGCCCACTACGCCAACATAATAGGCGCCATATTCCTTGCAACTGGACAGGATGAGGCCCATATTGTTGAAGGTAGCCTCGGGGTTACCGTTGCAGAGGAGAAAAACGGTGACCTTTACTTCTCAGTCAACCTCCCTGATGTGCCCCTCGCAACTGTTGGTGGTGGCACGGGACTTGAGACGGCATCCGAGTGTCTTGATATCATGGGTGTCCGGGGTTCAGGGGGTGTACATGAGTTTGCAGAGATCGTTGGGGGAGCTGTCCTTGCAGGTGAACTATCCCTCATGGGTGCCCTTGCAGCAGGTCACCTTGCACGTGCGCACAGTGAACTGGGGAGGGGTTAGCCCTCATTGACTGAAATGATGGATGATCAGAGATGGATATACGTGAATTTCTTCATGAGTACATCAACATGAGCCGCTATGTGGCTCTCGGGACACTTGACGGTATACTGGCTGTGATGGGTGTTACACTCACCGCCAGTGGAGTTGCAGGTGCCGGTGGTCTCAGTGTGGACAACCACCTCATAGCCCTGACAGGACTCAGCGGGGGCGTGGCCCTTGCAATGTCCAATGCCTTCGGTTCATTCATAGGTGAGAGGGCTGAAGAAACAAGGACAATGCGTGAGCTTGAGAGGAAGATGATGATGGATGAGGGTAAACTGGATGACACCATCATCCACCAGCAGGCAAGGCGCCGCGTGTACATGAGCATGTTCACACATGGATTCTCAAGCTTCCTCGGCTCCTTTGTACCTGTACTCCCATTTCTTGTGTTATCTGAGAGGATGACAGCAACCATTGTGACCGTTGTACTGTGCCTCGCAGCCCTCCTGGTCCTTGGCGTTTACCTCGGGAGGGTTTCAAGGGAGAACATCTACAGGACGAGCCTTGAGGTTGTTGTGATAGGGATCCTCATAGGCCTTGTCAGCATCTTCCTCGGGGGATCCCACTGAAAAAGATTTTTTTGTAGATGCAAAAGTTTAACAGATTTTATTTTTCCTGAAATGCTTTATCCATAAAATTAACGGTGGTTCAGAACTTGGCGATTTATAAACCATAGGCGAGGGTGTGATATATGATTTCATTGAGTACCTCTGAGGTCAGAACTTGGCGATTTATAAACCGTATACCCTTTCAACGGTCTCCTGGTGTATCCTGTAGGCGTCCTCCTCGGTGAAGATCCCCTTATTCAGGAATTCAATTGTCCTCCGTGGGACGGTCTTGGGTCCGAGGACCGCGCCGGGTCTGCTGCTATCATCTAGGTAATCGGTTTCCATGAGGAAGCATGACCCCTTCCTGATACCCTCCCTTATGACATCCCCGGATGCAATGAGGGATGGTGTGAGTCCATGGTTCTCATCCCTTCCTGTCAGGGGACCGGAGAAGTGCTTTATGACCATATGCTTCTTTATACCTGCCTTAGAGGCCATCCCTGCGAATTCCCTGAACTCTTCAGGTCCTGAGGTCTCGGTGTGGAGCTGCACAGGACATGAGGCCTCGGCTGCAAGTTCCATGGCATACACCATCAGCCTGTTGTGGATGGCCATCTCCTCAGCGGGGACAGGGTAGTGGGGTCTTCCAACCTCACCTATTGCAACGGCCCTCCCCTCAAGGACCAGTGACTGGGCATATTCCAGGCCCTCCCTTATCATCTCCTCGCCCCTCTCAGGGTCGTGACCGGCCTCAAGGAGCCTTGATAGCTCCGCCGGGTGGAGTCCCACCACAGCATATGCTTCAACCTCTGTCTCATGGTTGATGATGTCAGCGTACTTAAGCACCGTATCCATGGTTTTTTTGTAGTCTGTGCCGGCGTTTATGGTCCAGGATGGCTTGTTGGGGATTATCATCCTCCTACCACCGGACCTCTGAAATTTAAGGGCCACGGCTTTCGGTCCCTCGCCGTTGATGGGGTCAACGTGTATGTGGTTATCGGTGATTGGTATGTCCAATCTATCACCGCTCCAGGGTTTTCTCGGGTACCTGGTTCATGCAACCACGTGGTCTTCTCATCTCACCTTCAAGCCCCATCTTCTCGAGGACGGCCCTGAAGTCCACCTTTGTCTTGAAGCACCCGTCCCTGAGGAGGGGGACACCCTGTGGTGTGAACCTTGAGAGCTTCATCATGGCCAGGTTGAGGTCCTGGTAGCAGGCCACCCCGAGGACCGCCTTGAACCTACGCTCCTCCATTATCTTCTTTATGAAGGTTGACCCCGGTATCACGAATACTGTGTACCCTATGCTCTCGGCCCGCTCCTTGATCTTACCTATTATGCAGCGGTTGCACCCCGTGCAGACAAGCCCTGTCCTGTCAAGCCTTGCCTCACATTTTGGGTTTCTGAGGCAGTGGGGCAACACGAGTGCCTTTTCATGGGGGTCTATTGACCGGAACCTCTTCTCGTTGATCTTGTTCCTCACCTCAACCCCTATCTGGTCCACTATGCGGCTGTTGAGTCCCAGTGTCTCTGAGAACTTCTTGAATGGACCGTAGAACATGTCCACTGTGATAAGGAGGAGTCTGGGAAATATCAACCGGTCCTCATTGAGAAGGAGCCTCCCAAGGAATAGGCTTGAGGCTAGCATCACAATGAGGCCCAGACCCGCGATGAATACCAGCTGCCCGAATATCTGATAGAATTCGTTGATCATAATCATTCACGTTCATGGTTTATGTGCGTGTACTTAAAAATAGTTTCCCTGATAGAATTCGTTGATCATAATCATTCACGTTGATGGTTTATGTGGGTGTACTTAAAAATAGTTTCCCTGATAGAATTCGTTGATCATATTCACATTGATGGTTTATGTGGGTGTACTTAAAAATAGTTTTCCCGCCTCACCACTCAAGTTTTGTCACCCGCGACCTGATACCCGGTGGCGTGTTTAAGAGTTTAACCAGGCCATTCTCCGAGACTATCTCCATCCCTGAGAGTTCACTCACCGAGCAGAGCAGGTGGTGGTCCGGGTGGGTGCCAGGGGTTATCTCGCAGCTCAGTCTTATTGTATCTGAGGCAGAGACCACCATCTTCAGCCTCCTGGACCCTGGATGGTTCTCAGGGAGAACAACAAGGGGATTTTCTATCTCAAGGAGGAGGTAGGCGAGGGCCATTATACCCCTCCTTGCCTTTTCCCCTGAGCTGAATGCGGATATGACTATGAGGTCATCTGGTTCAAGAAACAGGGCGACCTCGTCATCTGGGGTATTCATGAAGAGGGTTCTCCTCCTGCCGGACGGTATTATGCCAAGTGTACCTGAATCCGACTCCACAAAGAGTATCCTGTCATCCCTCAGATTGAATTCCAGACCACTCACCCTCTAGCCTTCACATTCAACATTATCTGACTGGCATGATGGGCAGATTATCCGCCTTCCAACACCCTTGAACTCATTTCCACAGTCAAGGCACTTACATTTACGGGTCTTCATCTTCTTGATGTCAATATCAGCCATTGGACCTCCAACAGTGCACATATCTATCACCAGCTCAATTTATCTTTGGCATCCCTTATCTACTTTATCCAGAGGGATTCCTACCCCGGACCCCTATTTTAATACCATCATCCACCATATCCAGATTGATTCCTAAACCAGAACCCCATTTTAATACCATTCCACGTAAAAACTTATTATTGAGAATAAAGATAGAATTATATGGTTATAAAAACCAGGTGAGTTAATGAAGAACCTTATTTTTCCATTCACAGCTATAGTTGGACAGGAAAGGGTGAAAAAGGCCCTTATACTCAATGCAATAAATCCCAGGATAGGCGGTGTACTCATAAAGGGTGATAAGGGGACAGGTAAAACAACCGCCGTGAGGGCCCTGGCAGACCTTCTTCCATCACTGCGGACAGTTAAGGGCTGCCCCTTCAACTGCGACCCTGATGAACCTGAAGAGGCATGTGAGGTGTGCCGTTCAGGTGACCTGGAGGTGGAGTACCGGAAGATGCGGGTGGTTGAGCTACCACTGGGTGCAACAGAGGACCGGGTTGTGGGTTCCCTTGACATAGGGAAGGCTCTCACAGAGGGTATAAAGGCCCTTGAGCCGGGTATACTTGCAGAGGCCAACAGGAACATACTCTACGTTGACGAGATAAACCTACTGGACGACCACCTGGTGGATGTCCTGCTTGATGCGGCTGCCTACGGTGTGAACACAGTTGAGAGGGAGGGAATATCCCTTCAGCACCCATCAAGGTTCATCCTGGTTGGGACCATGAACCCCGCTGAGGGCGAACTCCGGCCCCAGCTCTCAGACAGGATAGGTATACACATAAATGTTGGCACGGTCACCGACATCAGGCAGAGAATCCTCATAATGAAGCGGAGGGATGAATTCGAGGATGACCCTGAGGGATTCGTTGAGAGGTTCGCTGAAAGTCAGCGGGAACTCAGGGAGAGGATAATGGAGGCCAGGAAGCTCCTTCCAGCGGTCACCATTGACGACGACCTCCTTGAGCTGATAGCAAGGGTCTGTGTCGATGCAGGGGTCGATGGGCACAGGTCCGATATTGCAATCGTGAGGACCTCAAAGGCCATAGCGGCCTTCAACGGCAGGAGGAGGGTCCGTGAGGAGGACGTCGAGGATGCAATAATACTGGTTCTGGGGGAGAGAATACCTGGAAGGACCTATAACCGTGAAAACACGAGAAGGGAGATGCAGAGGGCCCGTGAGGAGATGGAGCGTGAAAGAGAGTCTGAATCAGAAAGTGGTGACTCAGGAAGTGGCCCAGGTGAGGGTGAAGAGGATGAAACCCCTGCAGAGGGTTCACCGGGGGAAGGTAGCAGTGGAGATTCAGGTGCTTCACCTTCGGCATCATCCCTGGGGGCCCTTGCCGCTGACGTGGAGGGCAGGGAACCTGAAACCCAGGACATGGACGTTGATATAAAGAGGCTCCTCAGGATCAGGGGTAAGAAGAAGGAGCGCCTCTACGGTTCAAGGGTTGAGTCGAAGACCATCAAGGGCAGGTACGTGAAGAGCAGGTTCCCCAGGGGCTCAGGTGACGTTGCTGTTGACGCCACACTGAGGGCCGCCGCCTCAAGGGGGGAACTTAAAATAGAACCCGGCGATATAAGGGAGAAGATACGCAAACACGGTGCAAGGGCATCAATCGTCCTGGTGGTGGATATAAGCGGGTCCATGTTCTCTGAGAAGAAGGCCGCCAGGGTCAAGGGCCTCATAGAGAGGTTCATAGAGGACGCCCAGAGGCATAAGGACAGGATAAGTGTTGTGGGTTTCCGTGGAAGGGACGCGAAGGTTATAATACCCTCAACAGCCCGGGCATCATCATTCAGGGATACAGTGGACAGTATACGGGTTGGTGGTACAACACCAATGGCACAGGGCATAAAGAGGGGCCTTGAGATACTCAGGGAGGAGAAGAGACACAGCGAGTACGTCCCGTTCATGGTTATCCTCAGCGACGGTATGCCAAACGTGGGGGTTGAGAGGAACCCCAAGAGGGAGGCGGTTGAAGCAGCAGCCAGGCTCAGGGAGGAGGATATACCCTCCGCTGTCATAAACTTTGAGCAGGGCTCAAGGGGTGGAAGGGACCTCAACATGGAGATAGCCCTGGCCTCAGGTGGCAGCTACTATGACCTCCATGACCTTGAGGACCCATCCATGGCTGTTCCAAGGATAATGGAGCATGAGAGGGAGATGTTCTAGCAGAGGTTACTTCGGAACACCATCTGGAGCATGAGAGGGAGATGTTCTAGCAGAGGTTACTTCGGAACACCATCTGGAGCATGAGAGGGAGATGTTCTAGCAGAGGTTACTTCGGAACACCATCTGGAGCATGAGAGGGAGATGTTCTAGCAGAGGTTACTTCGGAACACCATCTGGAGCATGAGAGGGAGATGTTCTAGGACAGACCACTTAGGATCCCCTATCCATCCAAATTATTTATACATGGACATTCCAATATCACCCTGATGAGAATCGTGGTATACCATGCAGAGGAGTGTGACAGGAAGAAGTGCACCAGCCTCAAACTGGGGAGGAAGGGAAAATTTAAAATAGTAAATAGTCTCAACCAGATACCCAGAGGTGCACTTGTCCTCAACCCTTTTTCTGAGAAGGCAGTCTCACCCGAGGACCGTGACATGGTCATGAGGAGGGGCATCGCAGCCCTGGACTGCTCATGGAAAAAGGTCAGAAAGTCATCGGTCATATTCCAGACCGCAGGGAACCACAGGTCGCTGCCGTTCCTGGTGGCCGCAAACCCCACCAACTATGGAAAGCCCTGCATACTATCAACTGCGGAGGCTGTGGCGGCAACCCTTTATATAGTTGGACTGAAAGATATAGCGTCTGACATCATGTCCTACTTCAAGTGGGGTCCACACTTCCTGGACCTCAACCGTGAACTTCTTGAAGCTTACTCCCGGGCTAGGGATAGCCGTGAGGTTGTTGAGATTCAGAACAAATACATAGGAGGCTAATTATGGCAAGATTTGAGGAAGCAGAAAACAGACTATTCAATATCAAGATCTGCCTTAAATGTAACGCCAGGAACCCACCAACTGCAAAGACATGCAGGAAGTGCGGTTACAAGGGATTAAGGTACAAGGCAAAGGAACCAAGGGGTTAAACAGCCCCACTCCCCCATTTATTACTTTTCTGAGTGTTCAAAATGAAGGTTGAAGATTATTTCCATGATATTCTTGGGGAGAGGAAGATACACCTTACCCTCATCGACCCTGAGGAGCAGACCCCTGAGGAGGCCGTTGAAATCGCAGAGGCTGCCATAAGGGGCGGTACCGATGGTATAATGCTCGGGGGGTCAACCACCGATTCCAGTGAACTTGATGCCACCGCAGGGGCTCTGAGGGAGAACATAGATGTCCCGATAATACTTTTCCCTGGGAACACCACAGGTGTCAGCCGCCACGCAGATGCGATATTCTTCATGAGTCTCCTCAACTCAAACAACCCCTACTGGATCATAGGTGCCCAGGCCCTGGGTGCGCCAGCCGTTAAGAAGATGGGGATAGAGGCCCTCCCAATGGGTTACCTTGTGGTTGAACCAGGGGGTACGGTGGGCTGGGTTGGAGATACAAAGCCTGTTCCCAGAAACAAGCCGGACATTGCGGCAGCATATGCCATGGCCGCAGAGTTCCTTGGTATGAGGCTCTTCTACCTTGAGGCGGGTTCAGGTGCCCCACAGCATGTGCCTGAGGAGATGATATCCCTTGTTAAGAGGTGCACAGACCAGATACTCATAGTGGGCGGCGGTATAAGGACCGGTGCAGATGCCGCAAGGGTTGCAGGTGCAGGTGCAGATATCATAGTCACGGGTACTGTGGTTGAGAACAGCTCAAACGTTGAGGATAAGATCCGTGAGATCGTTGAGGGTATGGGGTCCCTCTAGTCATATTTTATCTTTTAACTGATCCAGAGTATAGCTGGCATCTAAAATTCAGTTTTTTGATGTTCTTTTCCCAGTAATCCAGGAACTCTAAATTTTGGCCTTTCATTTGATTTTACTGATATTTCGATGGATCAGAGGTCTTCTACTTAAATGGTCCAATCATCAATTCATAAAATGCTTTTTTTAATTTCCCAGGGTGGTTTCTTCAAACTAGATGAATCTCTTCACCACAACTCAGATTCTGCATCTTAATCTGCATTTAAACCATCTATTCACCCAACGAGAATACGGCTGTATTGAGGGCCTTGCCATTTGCCTGAAAGCAAAAACGGTTAACTAATATGCACAATATATATGCCCTTATGAAGAACCATCTGGTGGCCCATATTCTGAACCGTGTTGCTGACTACATGGAACTCAGGGGCGATGAATTCAGGACAAAGGCCTACAGGAGGGCTGCGAGGACGGTTGAATTTCTCGGGGAGGACATAGAGGATGTGGCAGCCCAGGGAAGACTCAGGGAACTCCCCGGTATAGGGGAGAACATCGCAGCAAAGATAGAGGAGATACTATCAACAGGTTCACTCTCACTCCTTGAGAGACTTGCAGGGGAATACCCGGTGGACCTTGACTCCCTGCTCTCGGTGGAGGGTGTGGGTCCAAAGACGGTTAAACTCCTCTACGAGGAACTGGGGATAAAGACACTGGACGACCTAGAAGAACAGGCAAGGAGGCACCGTATAAGGAGACTCAGGGGGATGGGTGAGAAGAAGGAGGCAATGATACTCCGTAACATTGAACTTGCAAGGTCAAGGATCTCCAGAAGACCCCTCGCCTACGTGGTACCCCTGGCATCCAGGATAAAATCAGAGCTCCTTGAACTTGAGGGTGTCAGGAGGGTTGAGGTGGCAGGATCCATAAGGAGGGGCCGGGAGACCGTCGGGGACATCGACATACTGGTGACAGCCACCGACCCCCATAGGGTCATGGACCACTTCACCTCCATGGACCTGGTGGAGGAGGTAGTGGTTAAGGGCCCCAAGAAGTCAACCGTGCGCCTCAGGGAGGGCCTTGACTGTGACCTCAGGGTCTTCGACGACGAGGTCTTTGGCGCGGCACTCCTATACTTCACAGGCTCATGGGAGTTCAACGTGGAGCTACGTAGGATAGCCATTTCCTCCTCGATGAAGCTCAGTGAATACGGCCTCTTCAGGGGGGATGAGAGGGTCGCCGGGAGGACAGAGGCCGAGGTTCTGGAGGCCCTTGGCCTCACATACATTGAACCTGAACTCAGGGAGAACCGTGGCGAGGTGGCCGCTGCAGCAGAGGGGAAACTCCCGGACCTTGTAAACCTCTCAGATATCAGGGGGGACCTCCACATGCACACCCTCTTCAGTGACGGCATCGATGCAATGGAGTACATGGCAGAGTACGCATCCATCCTGGGGAGGGAGTACATTGCCTTCACTGACCATGCAAGGTACATCGACGATGTGGATGCATACCTCAGGGCCGCCGAGCGTATCGAGGACGTTGAGGTCCTTGCAGGTGTCGAAGTCAACATACTGTACGATGGGAGCCTCGAGGTCCCTGATAAAATTCTGCAGGACTTTGACCTGGTTGTTGCAAGCATCCATGACCCCGGGAACATCACAGAGAGGCTACTCAGGGCAATGGAGCATGACCCTGTGGATATAATAGGCCACCCCACCGGGCGAGTCCTTGGGTCACCTGACCCCCTGGTTGACATGGAAAGGGTGGTTGAACGCGCCTCTGAACTGGGAGTCGCCCTGGAGGTGAACTCCAACCCCCTCCGCCTGGACCTCAGGGACACCCATGTCAGGATGGCGGTTGATGCAGGCTGCAGGATCGCAATAAACAGTGACGCCCACTCAAGGGGTGCCCTTGAGAACATCAGGTGGGGTGTTATAACCGCAAGGCGTGGCTGGGCAGAGCCAGACGATGTGATAAACACCATGGGCATCAGGAAACTCAGAAGGTGGCTTGGTAACTGAAGGTGAGGACATGACGTCAATTCTGATAGTGGAGGATGAGGCACTCATAGCATCGGACCTCCAGATGAGACTGGAGGATATGGGCTACAGGGTCGTTGGGGTTGCAGCCACAGGTAAAGAGGCCCTTAAGCTGATAGCAGAGAAGAGGCCGGACCTTGTACTCATGGACATAGTCCTGAGGGGTGAGATGGATGGTGTGGATGTGGCCCGGAGGGTGAAGGAACTCAGGGTCCCGGTGGTGTTCCTCACAGCCTACTCTGACCCGGAGACCATAGGGAGGGCCAGGAGGGCCGGGGCCTACGGTTACCTCCTCAAACCCTACGATGACCGGACACTTAAGGTGACGGTTGAAACAGCCCTCAAACGGTACAGGGCTGATATAAGGGACCTCCTGAAGGTTCCGAAGGAGAGGAAGACCGGTGCAGTCCCCGGTGTCCTTGTGGTGGAGGATGAGGCGATCGTCGCAGCCGACCTCTCCCATAAACTGGAGGATGCAGGGTTCAGGGTAGTGGGGGTTGAGGATACAGGTGAGGGCGCTGTATCAGCGGCCGCGGAACTCCAGCCCGATGTTGTCATCATGGACGTCTACCTCCGTGGTGAGATGGATGGTATAGAGGCCGCTGAGGTGATACAGGGTGAACACGGGATCCCTGTAATATACCTGACAGCCTACTCAGATGACTCGACCCTCGCCAGGATACTGGAGACGGAACCCTACGGTTACCTACTCAAGCCCTTCAGCACCGAGCAGCTGAGGGCCGAGATCGAGGTGGTACTACAGAACATCAGGGACATGGAGGACTACTCAAGGAGGATGCATGAGGTCATCGTCACCAAGGCTGAGGAGATGAAGATAGAGAAGACCGGCGTCTTCTTTGTATCATCGCTGATACTCGGCCTTGCAGCCTACGGCTTCATAACACGGAGCATGACCTGGCTCATGTACACACTCTTCATACCGGTGGTCTACAGTCTCCTGCATCTTTCATTCAGTTACAGGAAACCCGAAAGGCCTGTTTCAGATTCAATGCCCATGGTGAGCATTATAGTCCCCGCCAACAACGAGGAGAACACCATTGAGAGGTGCGTTGAGACCCTCTCATCCCTGGACTACCATGTAAACGGGAGGAGGAACTATGAGATCATAGTTGTGAACGACGGGTCAACGGACCGTACCGGTGAGATCCTCGAGGAACTGGTGAAGAGGTACAGGCACCTGAAGGTTGTGACAAGGAGGGCCCCCTTCGCCTTCAACGGTAAGGGGTACGCCCTAAACGATGGGGTGACACTGGCCGAGGGCGACATCATAGCGGTCTTTGACGCCGACGCCAGGGTTGAACCGGACTTCCTCAGGAATATAGTCCCCTACCTTGATGGTGATGATGTGGCCGGCGCCCAGTCCAGGGTGAGGATGTACAATGCAGATGAGAACCTCCTCACCAGGATGCAGGACCTTGAGTTCGCCATATTCGGCAACGTAATCATGAGGTCAAGGATGAACATGGATGTACCTGCCTTCCTTGGGGGTAACGGCCAGATGGTTAAGAGGAGGGTTGTTGAGGAGATAGGTGGCTGGGATGGCTACGCGGTTACAGAGGACCTGAATCTCAGCGTCAAGCTGATGCTCAGGGGCTACCATGTCAGGTATTCCCCGGAGGCGGAGGTCTTCCAGGAGGCCGTGAGTGAGTGGCCGGCCTTCTTCAGGCAGAGGACCCGCTGGCTCACAGGTAACCTGGAGACACTCTTCGTATACCTTGCCCCGATGATCGATGCCCCCATAGCACTCCACAGGAGGCTTGACGCCATATTCTACCTCTTCTCCATGATCTTCATAGGGTTCGTCATGCTGGGGTACATTGTATTCATTCTGAACCTTGCTGGTTTCGGATTCAGGATGGAGGCCCCCTTCATAATAGGCCTCATATCAACCGTGGCGTTCTTCCCCCTCACAATGAGCGGTATAAGGATGGACGGCTACAGCATACCCCGTACCATCCTGTTATCCATTGAGTACTGGGCCTACTGCCTATACCTAATCCCGCTCTTTGTGGCTGCGACAGTTCACATGCTACGGAGGCGCGAGAGGCGCTGGGCCAAGACTGTCCACAGGGGGGAGGGTGAAGGTTCAGAATAATAGTATCAGAGCATTGCGGAGTTTATTCCAGGGAGGGGGACAGGGAATCCTTAAGCCACCATTTATATATTATTAATATTTGAATATGTATTATGAAGAGGGTCATGCTTGCAGTTGCCGAATTTCTGGTGGGGTGGGGTGCCCCTGAGAGGGCCCTCCACATTGCCAGGAGGGTTACGGAGGCTGACCCTGAAAACCCGGCGGCATGGATGCTCCTGAGTAACATAAACCAGAATATGGGAAGATACAGGGATGCCCTGAAGGCCCTTGAGAGACTGACGGAAATAAGTCCCCATCCACGGGCCTGGCATAAGATGGGCTACATCCACAGTATCCTCGGGGAGGATGAGGAGAGAGACGCATGTTACCGGAGGGCCCTTGAACTCTATGAATCATCCATCAATGAGAACCCCAGTAACGCCACCCTATGGTATGGAAGGGGTCTGATACTTCACCAGTGGGGCGAAGATGAAGGGGCACTGAAGTCATTTGAAAAGGCCACAGCCATTGATCCACTCCATGCCCAATCATGGGTCTACATGGGGTTCTCCCTGAATAAACATGGGAGATACCGGGAGGCACTGGAATGCTTTGATAGGGCCATCAGGCTGGATGCAGGGAATGTCCCGGTATGGATCGGCAAGGCAGAGGCTTTTGAGGCACTCGGGAACCAATGGGCCTCTGAGAAATGTCTTAAAATAGCACTTGATACAGCCAACGGTGTCCCCATCGAGGAGGACCTCCCTGAGTCCATCTACCCATACCCCTTCAGGGCACTCACAGTCATCTCATACGCCTTCACGGCAATCACCCTCGCCCAGTTCATACTGATAATTTTCAGAGCTGAGTTTGCGGGCACCTTGGTAATGGGAGCCCTTACGGCTGCAGCCATATACATATTACTGAAGGAAAGGCCACGTAGTGAACTGCTAATGGTCCTGGGGGCCCTGATTTTCACCCCATTCGCATTTCTGTATCTATCAATCCGGCAACTGATAAAGCCTGAGGAGTCAGGGGATCGTATCCTGGCAGCAGTATCCCTTCCCATCCTCTTCGGGCCGCTGATTCTTCTCATGGCGCTTATCCTGCCATACCTGGCACAGGAGAGTAGCAGGGTCATGTACACCCTCACCATGACATGGAAAACCGGAGACCTGCATTTACTTTTTGAATGGGCCCTGGAACACATTGATGGGTTTTTGAGTTCCATCCTTTTTGTTCTTGGGCCATGCTACCTGCGTGTAAATGGTGGACATCCACGTGCCCTGAGACACTCCACAATAATGATCTGTGTACTGTTAACCTACATTTTTATCCTGCTACTCCTTCCACACATCATTTAGGGGGCACTGAACATCATCAAACACAAACTCACACGCAAGGATAGCCTGACTTCCACACATCATTTAGTGGGTACTGAACCCACAGCTACTTTAGATTCTTTTTTCTGAAGATCAGGTAGAGGGGCACGCCCCCCATGACCAGGAGTAAGCCGGCGATGATGGTCCCTGGTGTTGTATTCAGAAGGAGGTAAACACAGATAAGAACACCCAGGACACTCTTCACCGGAACTCCAGTGCCATCTCTCCTCCGAAGTATCCCCAGTGAAACGCAGGTTGTTGCGTAGGGGAGTAGAAGGGTTAAAACTGATAGTTCGATGAGCCCAGCCGCTGTACCGGTGAGTGCGGCTGCAAGGGCCGTGAGGTTCTGAACCAGGATGCTGACGTGGGGCGTGCCGAACCTCCCGTGCACCCTGGAGAGGGCACGCGGCAGGAAACCATCCCTGGACATGGCAAAGAGCAGCCTGGCGGTTGAGAGCATCCCGGCCTCCTCTGAACCGGCAATCGAAAACACAGCACCTGCAGTGAGTATAAGGGCCCCGAGCCCACCCATGAGGCTGTAGCCGGCAACCGTGAGGGGTGCGTTTGAGGCCGCAAGGACCCCCCATGGTACAAGCCCAAGGATAACGGCATTGGTGATGAGATAGAATAGCATCACAAAGACCATCCCAAGGGTTATGGCCAGGGGTATGTTCCTTTCAGGGTTTTTAACCTCGTCTGCAGGGACCGTTACAAGTTCAAATCCAACGTAGGCCCAGAAAACCAGTACAGTGACACCTCCAAGGGCCCCCAGGCCCATAGGTGCCAGGGGGGTGTAATTACCTGTAAGGATTGCGGGGTTGAGGGCAAGGTGCACCGCCCCCAGGATTGCAAAGAGGAGTACCGGCGCCACCTTGAGGACCGTGAGGACATCGTTCACCTTACCGGCCCTCCCAACCCCGGCGATGTTTATGAGGGTGAGTGAGACTATGAAGAGGACCTTGATGACGGCCTCCCAGATAACATTCAGGGGGATGAAGTATTCAAGGTAGTAGACGAAGGCTATGGGGAACACCGCTATGGCTATCCACGAGGAAACCCAGAGGGACCATCCAGTTATGAACCCTGCGAAACGTCCAAGGGCCTCACATGTATAGGCGTAGGGGCCCCCCGTCACAGGAAGGATCCTGGAGGCCTCAGAGAATACAAGTGCAATAACCATGGCCATGAGTCCTGCGAGGATCCAGGCCAGTACGGAGGCAGGGCCAAGGCTACCTGCACCATAGGCCGCCACGATGTAGATGTCGGCCCCCACTATGGTCCCTATTACAAGGTTAAGGGTGTCAAAGAGGCTAAGTTCCCTCCTCAGGTGGGGCTTCATGGATTATAATTAATGTAAGACAACCTTAATAGTTGTTGATGCAGTTCCCATCAACCGTCAGTTCATCAGATCCATTTTAAGACAGCCTTATTTGATGGGGGGAACCAAAAATGGAAACCTTTATAGATTAATAGAATAAATGAAAAAATTGGACAATCTAAGCTTAAACATAATGCATTAAGAAATTACATTTACAGGGGTGGTCGTCTGATAGAGGAGGGATGCGTGATAAGGGGCCCATTCTGGCCGGAACCGGTCAGGGTCCTTAACTCCAAGAAGAGCGGAGAGAATATAATAATCTTCGGGACCACAGTGGATACCAACTCCACTGTAAACAGCATACTCACCAGGGAGGACCTTGAACGGGTTGAGGTGATGAGGACCACGGATTTCGGGGCTGAACCACATGAATTCTTCATGGGCATCGAGTCCTACCGCCTCAGGAACGCATCACTCTTTGACAGCTACCTCGCAATGAACACATCCCGCATAGACCCCCTGCCCTTTCAGCTTGAGGCAGTATACGGCTACGCCCTAAGGATGCCCCATATGAGGTTCATGATAGCCGATGACCCCGGCGCCGGTAAAACCATAATGGCGGGGATGATCATAAAGGAACTGAAGTTAAGGGGAGTCGCCAGCAGGGTCCTCATAGTAACACCGGGACACCTCAAGGCCCAGTGGCAGCGTGAAATGAAGGATAAATTCCAGGAGAACTTCGTGATCATGGACCGCCCCTATATGAGTTCAAGGCAGGGTGAAAACCCATGGATGGTTGAGAACAGCTACATAACCTCCATTGACTTCGCAAAACAGGAAGATGTAATGTCATCCCTCTCATCAACAAGGTGGGACCTCGTAGTGGTTGACGAGGCACACAAGATGAGTGCACGGATCAGGTCGGAGAACAAGAAGGACATGACAAGGAGGTACAGACTGGGGCAGATACTCTCCAGGACATCAGACCATATGCTGCTCCTCACCGCAACTCCACACAGCGGGGACCCCGACGCATTCCGCCTCCTCCTGGACCTCCTCAGACCAGGTTTCTTCTCAAACCTGAACTCATACAGGAGGCGAGGAGGAACAGGGATAACCCACTCTTCATAAGAAGGGTGAAGGAGGAACTCAGGGACTTCGATGGGAAACCCATATTCCCCAGGAGATATACACACACCCACAGCTTCAACCTCAGTGACGCCGAGATGGAACTCTACAATGAGATCTCACGCTACATAACAGAGCAATACAACAGGGCCATCGCAACTGATAGGAGGGCCCATGCATTCGCCATGATGCTCCTGCAGAGGAGGATGGCCTCAAGCATATACGCGGTGATGAGGTCCCTCATGAGGAAGAGGGACAGGTGCATCCAGCTCATGGAGAACATTGAATCACTATCCATGAGAGAGGTGTCTGGCGACTACAGCGACCTGCCGTCGGTTGACTACAGCGACCTTGAGGAGAGGAGGATATGGGAGATCGAAAGCTCCCTCGAGGGCAGCACACTGGCGGACTCCATCCCTGAACTTAAAGCCGAGGTTTCGACACTCGAAGGACTGATAGAGGATGCAGAGAGACTCCTCAAATCCGGATCCGAGACCAAGCTAATGGAGCTTCAAAAGATCCTTGAGGAGATAGGCCATGAGAAGATCCTCATATTCAGTGAATCAAAGGACACCGTCGATTACCTTCTCGAAAAGATAGAGTCATGGGGATACAGCGTATGCACCATACACGGCGGGATGAGCATGGATGAACGCATAGCAGCAGAGGATGATTTCCGCAGAAACAAACAGGTCATGGTTGCAACCGAGGCCGCGGGTGAGGGCATAAACCTGCAGTTCTGCCATATAATGGTCAACTATGACATCCCATGGAACCCCAACCGCCTTGAGCAGAGGATGGGGAGGATACACAGGTACAAGCAGAGAAGGGATGTACACATATACAATCTCGTGGCCGGTAACACCCGTGAGGGCCTCGTAATGAGGAGGCTCCTTGAGAAACTGGACAGCATCAGACAGGACATAGGATCGGATAAGGTCTACGATGTAATCGGTGAGATATACACCGAACGCGACATATCAAGGATAATAGAGATGACCCTCCGGGGAGAAATCAGGGATGAGGAGATAGAAGAACTCCTCAAGCCACAGGAGGATATACTTAAGAGGATAATGGATGAACAGCTGGCAGTTGAAGTGGACTACACCCGGATGAAGGATATACAGCGCATAATAAAGGAGAGAAAACTTGCACCAGAGTATGTGGAGGAATTCTTCAGAGCAGTGTTCAAAAAGATGGGGTGGAAATACACTGAAAGGAATGGAATGTACACCCTCAGAACACCCAGGCAACTCCTTCGCCTCTGGGACGATGAACTCAGAAGGCGGTACGGGGCACTCAGGAAGGAATACAGGAACCTCACCTTCAACCCCGGAGTAGATGAAGGAGAGTTCATATCCTTCGGCCACCCCCTCCTTGAGGCCACCATAAGGTACACAGGTAAGAGGTTTGGAGACTCGCTCCTGAGGGGTTCGACCTTCAGGGATCCCTCCGGCAGGTACAGGGGGACGGTGTGGTTCTACAGGGGCAGAGTCACAGATGGAAGGAACGAAAGTGCAGGTGAAAGGGTATTCGCCCTATACGATAACGGCGAAGAGGTTGTGGAGGTAAGCCCCATGATCCTCTGGGACCTCGTACCCGACAGACACCCCGTTGTTGATGAAATAAATGAGGAAGGGGTCACCGCAGCCGCAACCGAATCCGTGATGAGGTACATGGATAAACTCAAGGATGAAAGGAAGAGGAAAACAGGTATAAAGAGGAAGTACGGCCTGAGATCCATAAAATACCTCATAGACACATCACAGGAAAAACTCCTTGAATACTACGATCGCCTCGACCAGGGGGAGGACATGGGCATAGCCATAAGAAACGAGGAGGAAAGACTCGAGGAATACAAGGAGAGAATGAGGGAACTTGAAAGGGAGATGGAGATGGAGGAGACCCTCACAGCCTCACCACCAGAACTCCTCGGAGTTATACACGTGGAAGCCCCTGAGATACCGGGGAGAGAGGACATAGAGATGATAGGCATGAAGATTACAATGGAACATGAGAGGAGACACGGAAGGATCCCCGAGGACGTATCAGGGGAGAACCTTGGATTCGATGTCAGATCAATCTCTGATTCAGAGATCAGATACATTGAGGTCAAGGCAAGGAGAGGAAGGGATAATGTTGAACTGACACAGAATGAATGGCTCAAGGCCCGGAGGTTCAGGGAGAACTACTGGCTGTACGTGGTCTACAATGCCGGCACCGATCCGGAACTCACAGTGATACAGGACCCATACAGTAACCTTGAACCCCTCAGGAGAGAGGAGGTAAGGTACATTGTACCCGCTGAACAGATAAGGAGAATGGAGGAATAATTCATGGATGAGAGATTCATTGAGAGGACGTTCCCAGTTTCAAAGGTGAGTGAGAATTCTGCCCGGGAAAAGAACATCAGGCACGGCCACATATCAACACTGCACATCTGGTGGGCAAGGAGGCCCCTTGCAAGCAGCCGGGCCACCATCTACGCCAGCCTGATCCCGGTCGCCGATGATGACCTGGAGGAGGTTAAGGTTAAGAGGTTCATCGAGGATCTGAGCCTATGGGAAAACAGCCTGAATCAGGGGATGATTGAAAGGGCCCGGAGGGATATAAGGGAGTACCATGGTCGCCCACCACGTGTCCTGGACCCCTTCGGTGGTGGTGGCAGCATACCACTTGAGGCCCTCCGTCTGGGGTGTGAAACCTACAGTATGGACCTCAACCCGGTGGCTGTCCTGATACAGAAGTGCACCCTTGAGTACCCCCAGAAGTATGGGGTTGATGAGTCCTGGGCTGACAGTGAACCACCACTCCTGAGGGATGTTAAGAGGTGGGGTGAATGGGTCCGTGAGGAGGCTGAGGAGGAGCTCTCACGCTTCTATCCACCTGATGAGGATGGTTCAGTACCCGCAGCATATATATGGGCCAGGACACTCCCCTGCCAGAACCCTGACTGTGGAGTGGAGGTACCTCTCATGAGACAGTACTGGCTTGCTAAGAAAAAGAACAGACAGATAGCCCTTAAACCAGTGGTGTCCAGTGCTGGTGTTGACTTTGAAATCGTGGAGGACCCTGACTTTGACCCCTCAAGGGGAACCATCTCAAGTGCCATCGTGACATGCCCGGTCTGCGGTTCAACCATACCCGCCCCTGACACCCGCAGACTCTTTCAGGAGGGAAAGGCCGGGGAGAGGCTCATAGCCGTGGTACTCACACACCCAAGGCGCCGTGGCAAAACCTACCGCCTCGCGACAGAAAAGGATCTGGAAGCCTACATGGAAGCCAATGGATACCTGGAAAAGAAAAGAGATGAACTCATGGACCGGTGGGGAATAGACCCGGTCCCAGATGAGCCAACACCCCGGGGGAAGGGTAGTGGGGCTGAAAGAGCATTTTCTGTTAGAAATTATGGCCTTAACACCTGGGGTGATCTTTTCAATTCAAGACAAAAACTTGCACTCATAACATTCACCGAGAAAATCCGTCAGGCACACCATTTGATGCTTGATGAAGGATATGATGAAGGTTATGCAAAAGCTTTAGTGTCTTATATAACTTTAGTGGTTAGTAGAATGAGTGATTTTACTACTAATTTGTGTAGATGGCATCCTCAGTGGGAGTTTATACCTAACACATTCGCAAGGCAAGCTTTGCCAATGTCTTTTGATTATTCAGAGCTAAATCCATTTTCACCAATCCTTTCAGGGACATGGTATAGTATGAAAAGACAGATACTTAGACCATTAGAGCACTTGAGTAAACTCAATAAAAATGAGAATACCCCCAAGGTTGTTCAAGGTTCCGCAACTTCCCTTCCGTTTGATGATGAGTATTTTGATGCTGTTTTCACTGATCCACCATACTATGATAATGTCCCATACTCTTACCTATCAGATTTCTTTTACGTGTGGCTTAAGAGGGCCATCGGTGACCTCTACCCTGACCTCTTCATAACACCCCTCACCCCCAAGCGGGGTGAAATGGTTGCCTACACCAATGATAAGAGTATGGATGAGGCAAGTGAGGAGTTTGAATCAATGCTGAGGGACTCCTTCAGGGAAATTCACCGTGTACTCAGACCGGGAGGTATTGCAAACATAGTATACGCCCATAAGACCACCCACGGCTGGGAGACCGTTATAAACTCCCTCCTGGACTCCGGGTTGATAGTAACGGCTTCATGGCCTATATTCACCGAGATGAGGGCCCGTATGCGCGCCCAGAAATCAGCAGCCCTTGCATCATCCATTTACATCGTGGCGCGTAAACCGGACTTTGAGAAGAAAACGGGCTACTATGAGGAGGTCCAGGCCGAACTGAAGGAGGTCCTCGGTGAGAAGCTGGAGTACCTCTGGGAGGAGGGTATAAGCGGCCCTGACTTCTTCATAGCAGCCATAGGCGCCGGCCTGGAGGTTATAGGGAAGTACAGTGAGATCCTCAAATACAATGGCGAGGAGGTCAGGGGCTCCAGGCTCCTGGATGATATAAGGAGTGTCGCGGCCGACTTCGCCATAAGGAGGATCCTGGATAATGGGTTTGCAGATGAACTATCACCCCTCACAAGGTTCTACCTCTTCTACAGGTGGAACTTCGAGAACTCCAAAGTGGAATTCGATGAGGCAAGGAAACTGGCTGGTAGCCTTGGCATAGACCTCAACACCAGCCGGGCAGGCTTCATAAGGATACAGAGGGGTAAGGTCACAGTCCTAGGACCTGATAAAAGGGGTGAGGACCATGACACCACAGAACTCATAGACGCCCTTCACCTTGCAGCCAGGTTATGGAGTGAGGGCAGAAAGGAAGAACTTGAGAAACTTCTCCTAGAGACAGGTTACGGTACAAGTGAAAGCTTCTACCGTGTCGCCCAGGCAATAATAGAGTTCCTGCCAAACTGCATGGAAAAGCAGTGGCTTGAGGGTTTAATTGTGAACAGGGAGACCATGATGAAGAGCCTCAAGGAGAAAACAAGACAGAAAACACTGAAGGATTATAAATGAACTGGAGGAGGTTATGATGAGGCCATTTGTAAACATTGCTGAGCCACATGAGGACATAATGGGGGAAAGGCTCTCACTGGACGTCTTCGCAGCCAACCTGTGGAGTGTCCACAAGGGGGAGGCACCAGCAGAGTACCAGGACCCTGATGTCTTCTTCAGGAAAACCTACATGACCCGTGGACTCAGGAACATAATGGATATCGTTGGTGACAGACTCGAGGGCAGGGGCGGCGACCCTGTGATACAGCTCCAGACACCCTTCGGTGGGGGTAAAACCCATACCCTCATATCCCTCTACCACAGGGCAGGTGATATAGGGGCTTCCAGAGTTGTGCTCTCAGGCGACGCCCTGGACGCCAGTGAAACAACACTCTGGGCTGAAATGGAGAGGCAGCTCCGTGGGGAGGTAAGGGAATTCTCAGGGATGACCTCCCCGGGTATGGATAAGATCATGGGGCTCCTCCGAGAGAAGCAGCCGGTGCTGATACTCATGGATGAACTCCTCGAGTACGCGGTGAAGGCAAGCGGTGTGACTGTTGGGGAGTCCACACTTGCAGGCCAGCTCCTGGCATTCATGCAGGAGCTAAGCCAGGCAGCATCAGCCCTCGAGAGAGTTTCACTGGTGGTGACACTCCCATCAAGTTCCCTTGAACACTATGATGAAGCCGCAGAGAAACTCTTCCATCAGCTCACAAAGGTTCTGGGGAGGACAGAGAAGATCTTCACACCCGTCGAGGACGACGAGATCTACTCTGTCATAAGGAAGAGGCTGTTTAAGAGGGTGGATGAATCAGCGGCCATTGATGTTATAGCGGAGTTCACTGAAAAGGCAGAATCTGAGGGCATCCTCCCTGAGGGTATGAACGCAGCCGACTATCGTGAGGTATTCAGGAAGAGCTACCCCTTCCAGCCAGAGGTTATAGACGTCCTCTATGAGAGATGGGGTTCGTTCCCAAACTTCCAGAGGACAAGGGGTGTGCTGAGACTACTTGCCATGGTGGTGAACCGGCTCATATCATCCAGCACACCAGTTATAAGGCTATCAGACTTTCCACTGGAGTCAGGTAACCTCAAAAGGGAGTTCCTGAGGTTCACAGGTAACAATTTTGATAGCATCATAGCCGCCGATATAACATCCCCCGATGCAGGTGCCAGGATCATTGACAGGGAACTCAGGGGGTACGAGCCCTACATGATAGGCACAAGGATAGCGAGATCAATATTCCTGTACTCATTCTCAGGGGGAGGGGTAAGGGACGGTGCAACCATAAGGGATATAAAGATGGCCTGCCTGGAGTCTGAGATCCCCATGTCCATCATAGACGGGGCCCTCAACATGATGATTGAGAGGCTATTCTACATACACAAGCAGGTGGACCTCTACTACTTCTCTGCTGAGGCCAACCTCAACGCCATAGTCCTCAGGAAGAAGGAGAACATAAGGGATGAGGATGTCAGGGATGAGGAGAGGCGCCTTCTCGGCGAGATAACAGGTAAGAAGATTTTCAGTGTCTACATCTGGCCATCTTCCGCCTCCGATGTCCCTGATGACATGAAACTCAAGCTCATAGTACTTGAGGACGCCGATGACTGTACTGGTTTCCTTGAGTTTAAGGGCGAAAAGCCCAGGGTCTACAAGAATACCCTGATATTCCTCAAGGCGGATGATACACACAGGTACCAGCTTGTTGAACACATAAAGACAAAACTTGCCTGGATGGCTGTTGAATCAGACAGGCAACTCTCCCTTACAGATGAACAGAAAAGGGAGGTGAGGGAGAAGATAAAGTCAGTCTCAGCTGAGGACAGGGAGAGTATAAGGAACCTTTACAGGATGGTATTTGTACCCTCACGTTCAGGACTTGAAAGGATAGACCTTGGGATGGCAAGCTACGGTGCAGATGTGAAGGTTGACTATGAGATAAAAAGCAGGCTCATTGAGGAGGATAAACTCCTTGAATCCCTGGATCCTGTGATAATCGAGAGGAAATACCTTCAGGAAGACTATATTGAGACAGAGAGGATACTCAGGAGCTTCCACACCACACCCGGTGCCATGAGGATAATGAGTCCTAGTGTACTGGAGGAAGCAATAAGGAAGGGTGTGAAGAGGAGGCTCTTTGGGCTCGGCGTACTGGAAGGCGACCCAGGCGACCCAAAGTGCAGACATATCGGTGAGGATTGCAGTGTCTCATTGAAGCCGCCCGAAATAATAGTTAATCCAAAACTCTGTGAGGAGTGCCCCCCTGATGCCATAGATATAGGTGTTGGTGAACTTGAAAAACGGGCCCGGATGAAAATGGCAACAATTGAGATACTGAGAGAATATACGGAGAAGTACAGGGGTATGGGGTGTGAACCTGAAATCGTTAAGGAGAAACTCAGAGAGGTCATAGATGAGGGTATACAGAAGGGTAAGCTAAGGGTTGATGGGAAGGATATGCCGGACTTCACAGAGGGTGAGGTACTGCAGCTAGTGGAAGATGAGCTAGTGGAAGATGAGAATGGGCACATTAAATGGATTGAACTGGAATTCACCACCGCCCTTGAAAACATGTCAAATATCATCAGGATCAAGAGGACCATCAGCGAGGACTTCAGTGACGTTGATGCAGTGGCAGAGATAAGGATAGTGGCACGGGATGGGGAGATGGACGACACAAAATATGAGAGGATACTTGAAACCTTTGAACAGCTGGGAATTGATCTTAAGAAAAAGGTCAGAAGATAAACATACCCATACTATGGGTCTATAACAGCCACAGTACTGTTCTTTTTATCCCTCACCACGAATCCCCCATCCTCACTGTAGATGTTGATATCCTGGTGCGTCTCCCTGAAACCGGGAGGAGGCCCGTAGCGCCCATTTGAAACCCTTCTCCCGGTCATCCAGGCAACCTTATCAGCAACTGAACCAGAGGCCCATACCGCGTCATCAGGGGATGTATGGATGTCAATGTACTCCTTAAGGGGATAGTATCGGTTCTCAAATGGTATATCAGCATCAGACCACCATATATCAGTTAGAAGGAGCTGTTCGACGAATACAGTGGCCGATGAGATGATGAGGATCCCGGTAACCAGCCTTACAGCCCCTGAGGGGTTGTCGATTAACCTTGAACCTGTGTATCCACCCACCACTGCCAGCGGGAGTGCCACGTACTGCAGCCCCCTTGATACGTCATCAAAGAGGATCTCTGCAATGAGCACTGTGAGAATGTAGGCCACGAGGGGCCTGAACTCCCTCCGCCCCCTTATAAGGTAGAGCCCAGGGACCCCAAAGTATAGAAGTATGAGGAACACAAGCCAGCCGATGCTGAAGTAGCCACCATTCACAGGCTCGGATGGGGCGCCCCTCGCTGTGAGGAAGTAGGCCCACCATAATATGAAGGATGGGAGGAGCAGGAGGAGCACCTTGAGGTTTCTCCTCACACCGTCTGCCAGCACCGCGGGGACGACTGTTATGAGTGCTATGAAGTGGGTCCAGAGTGCAAGGGTACCTGTTACAGCAGCGGAGAGCCGGTCCTCTGACAGGAGGTAAACCGTGAGGACCATGAGTACAGGTATGTAGGCTGCGGGCATTATAACGGAGAGGGTATCCGGGCGTGGGGATGCAAGTACCAGGGTCCCTGCTATGAGGCCGGCCCTCCTGCCATACCACCTGGAGGCCACCCATGAGGTCGTGAATATGGTGATGAGTATCTGGAGTATGCACATGATGGAGTGGGCGAACCTCACACCTCCAAGGACCCAGAGTCCTGCAAGTATCACGTGAAGCAGTGGGGGATGGCCCAGGGGTCTCCCCATGGGATAGTAGACCAGGTAGTCCCATAGGAGGCCATAGGATGGGTTGATCATTATCTCCCTGGCCCTCACAAGATGGAAGTCCAGGTCCCCATGTGTCGGGAAGAGGTAGTATGGTTTAATGATGAGGAGCATACCTATGATGATAAGGGGGATGTAGGGCACTGCTATCCCGGGGATGAAGCCCTTGACCCTCTCCACTGCCCCCCTAACCCCTGAGTGTGGCATGCTTGATCTCATGGTAACCTTATTATACATCTGCAATAGAAATATTTATGGTGTTATTATGGTTACAAGCGAAGAGATGAAGAGGAGACTGGCTGCGCGTAGAGGCAGGGGGGAAGCACCCTCCACAAGCACCGCATCAGCAGAGAAATTCTGTCCAAACTGCGGTAAGGAGTACGGGGCTGACTCAAACTTCTGTGACGAGTGCGGCACGAAGCTTGAGGAAAGAAAGGGGGCGCCGGTGGTTGAGGAGCACGGTGACATAGTTTACGTTACAAGCAACTACGTACCTGGCCACAGGGCAGTTGAGACACTTGGATTCGTCTATGGCCTCACCGTGAGGAGCAGAGGCCTTGGGGGCCAGATAGGCGCCGGTTTAAGGTCCATCGTGGGTGGTGAGATCAAGGAGTACGTCACCATGATGGAGCACTCAAGGCAGGAGGCCCTTGAGAGGATGCTTGACCATGCCCGTGAACTGGGGGCGAATGCTGTTATTAGCGTCCGTTTTGACTCAGACTCCATCTCCGACATAATGCAGGAGATCCTTGCCTACGGCACAGCCGTCATCGTTGAGCCGGAGGAGTAGGTAAGGGCCCGGATATCCCTGGAACGGTCAGATGACAAGGCCATTCAATTAAAAACCACAAACTATTTATAATATTTATTTCTTATTCAACATTAAACATTTACATGGGGGATTTTTTATTGGACATTTTTGATAGGATTGCAGAGACCCTCCAGGCTACCGTGAGGTCAGATATCGGAAGGCCATACTTCAGGTCAGCAAGATACAGGGTGCATGAATTCAGCAGGGATAATTTCCTGTCCATCAAAGGAGGAGAAGAGAGGCGCATGGCCTTCATAGACGGCGGCAACAGCCCCATACTGGAGGGGCCAACCATATCGGTCCAGCTCAACAGGGTTGCACTGGGCCTCTTCATGGGGACCAGGAGGATCCAGCCAGAGATACCACCGGTGGTTGAGTTCCTATCGGTCATGAGGATCCACCCGGGGAATGAAATGTGCACATTCCAGATCCACCCCATCATGGAGGATTACAGGGAATTCCTGCCTGATGAGGAGGATCTTCACCTGGAACTTGGCGATGCAGAGCTGTTTGATGAGTCAACCCTCAAGGGCCTTCCCAGGCGATTCGCAGAGTGGAGCATGGCACGGAGGGCGCTGGATGAACTCCAGGATGGCGATATACTGGTCAGGGACGGATCACTGCAGGCATCCTTTGAGAAGGAGAACAGTTACATAAGAAAACTCTGGGAGGAGTCAGGGGATATCCATATTGCCGGACTCTCAAAGACATGCACCCTCTACACGACCACCTCAATCTCACTCCTTGCAGCCATAGGGAGGCTTGCCTCAGAGATGGGTATGGAGGGGCCATGGTGCTACCACCCCATAGCCGTGAGGACAGACAGGGCAACAACCCTCACGGCGGTTAAGCTGAACCCCGCAGGGCGGATATTCAGGATGGACATCCTTGGAGAGTGCGGAAGGGATGATGCACAGGTAGTGGCATCAGCCCTCTCAGAGAACGCCAGGGATGCATGCTTCCCGGGTTACCCCTACGGCCTGGTGGACGTGGATATGAGGGCCAGAGTCTCAGGGGATGAGGTGGAGATATACAGGAGGAGGCTCCTATCACAGATCAGGTCCCGGGAGGTCCTTGAAGGTATAAGGGATGAGCTGGAGACCATTAACTACCATGACGAACTGAACAGGTATGCAGGAGAGGATTGAATGGAAGCTGCAGGACAGATAATAGGCGGTGAAACGGCCGCGGTACTCATAAGGCAGAAATCAGGTGAACAGGTGGAACTCGGGGACCTCCTTGTCGCTGAGGGGGATGGCTACACGATACTCCAGGTCAAGGACCTCAAATACAGGTCCCAGATACCCCAGGGGATGAGGGAGCTTGCATCAGGCTTCAACCTTGAGGGCTACAGCGGGGACGTGGAGTTCCTTGAACCCGAACTACGGAACTACATCATCGCAGAGGCCCGCCCCATACTCCATGTGAGGGATGGGGAGCCAATGCTACCCAAACGCCTCCCGGGGTTCTTCGGGGAGGTCAGGAGGATAAGGGATGGGGACCTTGATTTCCTTGAAAAGCCCCGCAATCCGGTCTTCCTTGGGAATGTGAGGAGCGGCTCAAAGGTCCTGGAGACACCAGTCTACATTGATGCGGTTGACGCCATAACCCACCATATCCTCATACCTGCAACCACAGGCAGGGGTAAGAGTAACCTTGTGAAGGTCATGCTCTGGAGCCTGGCGGAGATGGACCGCGTGGGCATGCTGGTGCTGGACCCCCACGACGAGTACTATGGGAGGAACGAGGCAGGACTCGGAAAGCACCCGTCAGGTAACGTGGTCTACTACTCCCCGGATGCACCGGTCGGTGGAAACACACTCGCCATAAACCTGAGGACACTGAGACCTGAGCACTTTGAGGGTATAATACCGTTCACACAGCCCCAGGAGCAGGCAATTGCAAAGTACCATAAAATGTACGGTGATGGGTGGATCATCAGAATCGTTGGTGGTGAAGCCGTTGAAAATGTGGACCCCAGAACACTGAGCGTCCTCCGGAGGGTCTTCGATGTGATCCTCGGTGTCTACCTGGATGAGGATACAGGTGAGATAAAGTCCCGTGGAGGCGTATTCCGGGAGACAGGGGGGGATTCAACCATAAAGGACATAGTATCACAGCTTGAGGAGGGAAAGATAGTCGTGGTGGACACATCCAGGCTCATGGGCGAGGCGGAACTCCTCGTTGGGAGCGTGATATCCGGTGAGATCTTCAGGAGGTACCAGAAGTACAAGTCCACAGGGGAGCTCAGGCGAAAACCCGTCATAGGGATAGTGATAGAGGAGGCCCCCCGTGTCCTTGGAAAGGAGGTCATTGAGAGGCAGGGAAACAACATCTACAGCACCATCGCAAGGGAGGGCCGTAAATTCAACATAGGCCTGGTCGCCATAACCCAGCTCGTAAGCCTCATCCCCAGGACGGTCCTTGCAAACATGAACACCAAGATAATCCTGGGGAATGAGATGGCCCAGGAGAGGGCTGAGATAATAGGAAGCGCCTCCCAGGACCTCTCAGATGACAACAGGGCAATAGCAAGCCTGGATAAGGGTGAGGCCATAGTTAGCAGCATATTCACAAAGTTCGCGGTACCCGTGAAGATACCACTCTTTGAGGAGTTCATTGAATCCATGGATCATGAGGATGAAGATGAGGGGGACATCGAATTCATAGGATGAGGTGAAACTGATGTACAGATTCGCGCACCTATCAGACTGCCACCTGGGGGCCCAGAAACAGCCTGAACTCAGGGAACTGGAATTCCAGGCCTTCAGGATGGCACTGGATGATGCACTGGAGAATGACGTCGACTTCATGATAATAGCGGGGGACCTCTTCCACTCCAACATCCCAAACATGGAGACCGTCAAGAGGGCCACCCTGGAACTCAGGAGGGTCAGGGATGAGGGGGTCCCAATCTACGTCAACTATGGTAGCCACGACTACAGCCCATCAAACACCTCCATGATAGACATACTGGAAACCGCGGGGGTCATAGAGAAGGTTGTGCGCCCCATCCCCGGGAAGAAGCTGGGACTGGAGTTCACAGTGGATGAGAAGACCGGGGCAAAGATCACTGGTTTATCAGGGAGGTCAAGGGCGCTGGAGGTTGACTACTTCAGAAACCTTGACAGGGAGGTCCTTGAGGCCGAGGACGGCTTCAGGATATTCCTGTTCCACAGCGCCATAACCCAGTTCAAACCCGTTGATTTTGCAGAGATGGATTCCATCGACCTCAACCTCTTCCCCCGTGGCCTTGAGTACTATGCAGGGGGCCACGTCCACAGGAGGGGCTGCTACATGGAGGAGGGCTACGGCCCTATAGTATACCCGGGGGCACTCTTCGGTTCATATGCAGGGGACCTTGAGGAGAACGCCAGGGGAGAGAAGAGGGGGTACTACCTTGTTGAATTCAGGGAAAAGGCAAAAACACCCCAGTTCAGGGTTATAATGCCAGCTGAATTTGAATACATAGAATGTGATGTTACAGGTAAGAACTCCCATGACGCATCCCTCCTCATAGGCAGGGAAATGGGAGAACACGATGTTAAGGGAAAGGTTGTGATGTTCAAGATCCGGGGTGAGCTCAGCTCAGGCAGGACCTCGGACATAGATTCAGCATGGATAAGGAGGGAACTTGAATCCAGGGGGGCCCGTGTTGTCCAGATCAACAGGCACGGCCTCAGCACCCGTGAGATACAGAAGGTGAGGGTCGCTGAGAGTGACATCCCCGCACTTGAGAGGAGAATCTTCAGGGAGAAACTCTCCGGCCTTGACATCAGAAACAAAAGTCTCATGAAGAGGGGCGACTCACTGGCGGTTGAACTCCTCAGGAAACTTGAGAATGAGATGGCCCCCGGTGAGAAGAAGGAAGAATATGAGAGGAGGGTCATTGAGGAAGCAGAGGCCGTCATGGGGGTGAATCTGGATGATGATAACCGATGACCTCAGGAGAGATGATGGTGTTGACCTGCTCTCGGGTGAATCCAGGTAACTGATATGCTGGTGGTGATACTCTTTGATTATCAATTCACTTGAACTCAGGAACATAAGGAGCTATGAATCAGGAACTGTCGAGTTTGATGATGGAGTGACCCTATTTGAGGGCGATATAGGTTCAGGTAAGACGACGCTTCTACTTGCAATAGAATTCGCACTCTTCGGGCTGGGTGACCAGAGGGGTGACAGCCTTCTGAGGGCTACAGCAAATTCAGGTTCAGTCAAACTCACCTTCACTGTTGACGGTGCAGAGTACACCATCTACCGGGAACTTAAAAGGGCCGCCTCAGGGGTGCAGCAGGGGGAACTCTACATCAGAACACCCACAGGGAGAAGGAAACTCTCTGCAAAGGAACTGAAGGCCGAGGTACTTAACATCCTGGGTTACAGGGAACCCCTGAATCCAAGGGCCAGGAGCAGGATATACCGTTACGCGGTCTTCACCCCACAGGAGCAGATGAAGAGCATAATAGAGACCGGAAAAAATGAGCGGCTTGAAAGGCTCAGAAAGGCCTTCGACCTTGAGAAGTACAGCAGAGCAGCGGATAATGCCAGGTTGCTTTCGCGGAAAATTAGGAGATCCGCAGAAAGCCTTGAGGATAGATCCTACGACCTTGATGATAAGAAAAATGAGCTCAACAATATTATCACTGAGAAGGGGGAACTGGAATCTGAGAGGGAAAATCTCGAAGCTGAACTCAAAGAAATCGAGGATGAGATCAGCAAACTCGAACTGGAACTTGAAGAACTCGAAAAGGAGGAAAACAAGATTCGGGCTGCTGAAGATAGGATAGAATCCCTCAAGAATGAAATTGAAAACCTGAGTTCATTCTCAGATAGTCTCAAGAGGAAAAACAGGGACATAGAGGAAGAATATAAGAAATCCATGGATGAACTTCAGAAGTGCAAGGATTTGAGGAAAAAGCTTCAGGAGGAACATGATTCACTCAGAAATGATATTGAAAAGATGAAGGATGAGGAAAAATCCATCAGAGATGACTATGAAAGGTTCAGAGATGCTACTACCAAGCTTGAAGGTCTTAAGAATCAATTTAAGACCCTTTCAGGTGTCATGGACAATGTGGAACGTGAAATCACCACAATTAAGGGTGAGATTGACGACCTCAAATCAGAGATAGGAAAACTGGAGTCCCTTGAGGATCCTGGATACAGTGAGGATGAATTGAAAGCTGATATAGCGAAACTTGAGGACGATAAAGCAAAGCTCCAGCAGGAGCAGGGTGCCATCTCAGAGAAGATAAATGCCTACATGTCCATCAGAGATAGAAGTGTCTGTCCCACATGTGACCAGGATGTGGACCCCAGCTACATAACTGATAAACTCGATGATGCCCTGAAGAGGGAAGGTTCAATTGAATCCAGCATAGAGGAGATCAAAGCTGAAATCGAAAATAAAAACAAACTCCTTGAAGCTGTGAGAGAATACATGCGGTCTAGGGAAGAACTCAGTAGACTCAGGAAGGACCTTAAGAAGAAGACAACCGAATATGGGAAAAAAAAGAAGGAACTTGAGAATAAGAAGGAAGAAATCAAAGGCATTGAATCAGATATAAAGGAAAATGAAAGGATAATCAGTGAACTGAAGGATGTGGAATCCCATTTCAGAAAAATTGAGGAGGACCTGGAAGCCCTCCTTAAAAGGGAGAAGAACTGTTTCAGCGAACTTTCAGCATCAGATTCGAAGATAGAGGACCTTGAAAAAAGAATTCATGAACTCAACCCTGAAACCAGCAGGGAATACGGAGAGAACCTCCAGAAGATTGAGGAAAATGCTACAATCATCGCTGAAAAGAAAGAGGAAATAAAGAAAAACCAGGAGGCACTCAAAAACAGGGAGAAGGTGGAGGTCAGTATACGGGAGGTCCGTGAAAAACTTAGTAAAAGTGAAGAATCAAGGGATAAGAAGAAACACATGATAGGATCCATTGGGGGAAAAATCGAGGAAAAAGATGATCAGATCAAAAGGCTTAACGCTGAAATTGATGAAAAGAATAAACTCAGAAAACGTGCCAGTGAACTGAATGATCATGTGACCTGGCTTGAATCCTACTTCATCCCTGCACTCGCTGACATTGAGACCCATGTGATGGCACAGATAAACCATGAGTTCAATGAGAGGTTCCAGAAATGGTTCAGGGTCCTTGTGGATGACCCGGATAAATCGGTGCGGATTGACGAGGACTTCACACCCATTGTGGAGCAGGACGGCTACGAACAGAACCTGGAGTACCTCAGTGGTGGTGAGAGGACCAGCATAGCACTTGCCTACAGACTCGCCCTCAACATGGTGGTCCAGAGCCTCACCGATGTGCGGTCTGATATACTCATACTGGACGAGCCAACCGATGGGTTCAGCAAGGAGCAGCTCTACAAGCTCAGAGACATCTTCGATGAACTTGAAGCCAGACAGATAATCCTGGTATCCCATGAGGAGGAACTTGAAAACCTTGCAGACCACATATACCGGGTTGAAAAGTCCGACGGTGTATCCACCATACAGAAGGCGGGCTAAATTTTTAAAAGCCCGCAAATAATTTTATTTCCATTTTTGACACTTTAAAGAGTTCTTTAGATTTATATAAGCCTTTAAAATCATTTTAAATTCAAATTTTCATTTTAATGTTGCTTTTAATTTATTGAGCATTCTAGTTCTTCCTTTAACAGAAATAAGCCCTGTAAGTCACTCTTTATACAGTATTTACCTTCTGAATCTCCATCGTATCGGGGAGCCCCTCTGCCCCTAAACTCCAAATGGGATTCCATGATGGTCCCTATCTTCAAATAAAGTGGGATGGATTCTCAGAGAATATCTGAATATTAGAAAAGGATTCTGGTGGCTTTTTTTGATTAAAGGAGCTCTCAGAGCTTTTATTTTATGGAAACATTTATATACTATGATGATGTAACCATTGACTCAGTGTCCTAAGTGACCTGAAGGGTTAGTATTGGACATGGAGGCGATAGAATTACGCGATTCAAAGCAGTCACAGTGCTCTTTGCACTGATGTTCACTGTGGGTTCAGTGCCCATCAGTGAGGCAACAAATACTGGAACAGAAAACGCAAAAATAGTGGCAAAAACACAGACCATAAAGGCGGAACCTGTGAAGGTTGACGCCGCATACAAGTACAAGAAATACAAGAAATATAAAAAGACCTACAGGAAGAAGGTCAAGGCTACGTACCGTACCAGTGTGAAGAAAAGGTACTACAAGAAATATAAGTACTACAAGAAAAAGAGGGTACGGGCGGCCTACAGCACCAGCACGTACCGTTATGATCCAGACATAGGGGACTGCTGGGCTATGAGTGAATACTTATATAAAAAACTCACATCAGCCGGGAAGAAGGTGCGTATAATACAGTACGCCACGAGCATGTCACCACGACACCGTACAGTACAGGTGTACAGCGGTGGAAGCTGGGTGGACTATAACTACAGTGGCTACAACAAGATATACCACCCCACATCAAGGAAACCCGGCATGTTTGTGGTTAAATCATCGGCCTAAAGAGGCCAACCCCCTTTATTTTTTCATTCAGGCTTAATTCTTATCCTCTGGATTCACCATATCATGATTTCATTTAACTCTGATTTTAATCTGTGATTAACTGCATCAATTTCAGGTTTGATTCCTCTCCTCTGGATTAACTGCATCCTCAATGGCTTCCCCTATGCAGTGGGGGTTCCATCCAACAATCTCTGAACTCACTTTTTCAAGTTCCACAGGCACGTTCTCAAGGCCATAGGGCCTCACGGTTATTATGGGCTTGGAGAGTTTTAGGGCCCTTTTAACATCATCCATTATCCTTTCTTTCATGGTTCCCCAGAGGCCTGCAAGGATTATCACAGCATCTGCATCCTCGAGGTCAGTCTGCCTCCAGCTGAGACCTGAAAGGCTGAGTTTCTCCCTGAAGACATGGTGGTCCTCAATGTCACCCTCTGTTATGTAAAGCCTGACTTCCATACCAGATTCTCCAGTGCAATGCTTAAAAGCATGGTCAATTAAAATACATATTAAAGCATCCTCTTTGATTCAAGGAGGGCCTTCAGCTTACCAGGATCATGCCTCCTCCTCCACAGTGGAGTTGCATCCCTATGGTATATACTGAGGTTCTCCTCAAATGTGGCTCCACCATCAGCACGGTAGATTATACCCAGCGGAAACTTCCCTGAACCGTAACCCTCAAGGGACTTCTCAAAGGCAAGCGTCCTGTCTGACGTGTCATGGTTAGTGTAGTAGGTGTTCTCACGGAACCACTGGAACGTGTTGACACGGTTGAAGGTCACACAGGGCTGGAAGATATCCACGAGGGCATAGCCATGGTGCCTGATGGCCTCAACGAGAATGTCCCTGGTCCTCTCAATATCACCTGCAAAGGCCCGGGCAACGAAGGTGGCCCCAAGGGCAATGGCCACTGCGAGGGGGTTGAAGGGCTCCTCAAAGACACCGTGAACCTGCACAGGGGTCCTGAAGCCAGGCTGGCTGGTGGGGGACGCCTGCCCCTTTGTGAGGCCATAGACCATATTGTTATGGACGATATTTGTTATATCAGGGTTCCTCCTTATGTTGTGGATGAAGTGGTTGCCGCCCTCACCGTACATGCAGCCATCACCGCTCACATCGATAACGGTGAGCTCAGGGTTCACGGCCTTTACTGCCACAGCAGCCGGGAGGGACCTCCCATGAAGGCCGTTGAAGTAGTTACACTTCAGGTACTGGGGGAGCTTACCTGCCTGACCTATACCTGAGACAAGCACCAGCCTCTCAGGTGGTATATCAAGTTCTGCAAGGGCCATCTTGAGGGCCCGGAGAATCAAAAAGTTACCGCAACCAGGGCACCATGCCACGTCTGCCTCAAGGTCATAGTCCTCGGGTTTCATTCAAAAACCTCCCCTATGAATTTCCTTATCTCCTCAACACTGAAGGGCATACCATTGTACCTGTTGAGTCGATGGTCAACCTCGAAGCCGGCCTCAAGTTTAAGGAGATCAGCAAACTGTCCCCGGTAGTTGTTCTCAACGACGGCTGTCACATCAAATGATTCGAGAAGCTCACGGGTATCAGGTGCCAGGGGGTAGACCTGACTGAAGTGCACCATGGTGACCTCGGCATCAGATGACTCAATGGCCTCCCTCACAGGCCAGTAGGTGGAGCCCCAGCATATCACTGCACTGGAGTCGTCACCCCAGACCTCAGGTGGGAGTGCATCGTCCCTGAGCATTTCAAGGCGCAGATTCCTCTTCTCAACCATTCTCATTCTTATATTGAGGTCCTCTGTTATGAAGCCGTCCTCGTCATGTTCATCTGAATCAACACGTACAAGTCCAGAGCCGTAGCCTGGAATCCCCCGGGGGGAGATACCTTCCTCTGTGAGGCTGAACCTCCTGTAGCTGGCATCCGTTTCTATGATATGATACTCTGGCTCCACTCTGATTTCAGGTGCCGGGAGGTTGTAGTAGAGGTCCGCCAGGTACTGGTCTGATAGTATGAAGACGGGTATCTGGTACCTGTCTGCAAGGTTGAATGCATGGGCCGCTATTTCAGGAGCATCCTCGAGTTTCCCAGGGGCGAATATGCTCCTTGCAAACTCTCCGGGTCCCGAATAGAGGGCCAGGTTCAGGTCCTCCTGGGCCGTCCTCGTGGGGAGACCAACCGCCGGCCCGGGCCTTTGACCAATGTATATGACAACAGGGGTCTCTATCATCCCTGCAAGGCCCACGGCCTCCTCCATGAGGGCAAAACCACTCCCTGAGGTTGCAACAAGTGACCTGGCACCTGCATATGACGCTCCAAGGCACATGTTTATGGCTGCAATCTCGTCCTCAGCCTGCTCAAATACCATATCAAATTCATCGGCATTCTCTGCGATGAATATCTGGAGGGGGCTTGAGGGGGTCATGGGGTAGGATGACATGAACCTGCACCCCCCTGCTATACACCCGAGGCCCACGGCCTCAGTACCGTTGAGGATTACGTGTTTCCTGACAGAGGGGTCCGGTTCAACAGAGACTCTCAGGTGGTTTTTTAGTTCCTCACCAAGTTCATACCCCTTTCTGCCAGCCTTAAGGTCTGCATTGAGGATCTCAGGCCCTTTACGCTCAAACAGTGACCTTACGGCATCGTCAAAGACACTCTCTTCAACCATGAAGAGACGGGCCGCGGCACCTGCAGCCACAACATTGGCGAATATCCGCCCCCCCAGTTTCTCAGCCTCCTCCAGTATGGGAAGGTCAATGGCGTCCTCCTCACCGAAGCTCTTATCTGCAATAATCAGCGTCCCGTTGATTCTCTCCCTCAGGTGGTCCACTGCTCCCGGGCTCAGGGCAAAGAGGACATCTATACGGTCCACGAATGCCCTCACAGGCCCTGACGAGACCCTTATGAGTGTGGAGTTTTCACCGCCACGCACACGGGACATGTACTCCTTGGAGGAGAATATATGGTACCCCGTGGCACTGAAGGCCCTTATAAGGAGTGCCTCAACGGTCTGTATCCCCTGCCCGGCCTCACCGCAGAGGACCAGTGCAACATCATCCCTGACCTCCTTCATTTAAACATTCACCTCACCTTCTATTTCAGGGCAGTGCCCTCAGAGTAGCCTCCTGAGATAACATCTTTGTGTCCTGTTCTTCTCGAGGTACTGCTGGTGGTAGTCCTCGGCCTCATAGAAGGTACCTGCTGGTTCAATGGCCGTCACGATCTTCCCAGTGAACCTCCCTGACTCCTCAAGCTTCCTCCTTGACTCCACTGCCAGCCTCCTCTGTTCATCGTCATGGTAGAATATCACTGAACGGTACTGCTCACCCACGTCCGGCCCCTGCCTGTTGAGGCTTGTGGGGTCATGGATGCTCCAGAAGACATCGAGGAGCTCACTGTAGCTTACAAGGGCAGGGTCAAAGGTGACCTCAACAACCTCTGCATGCCCTGTAAGTCCGGTGCAGACATCCTCATAGGTGGGGTTTTTCATGTGGCCCCCCATGTACCCCACACGGGTGGATACAACACCCCTGATTCTCCTGAATGCATCCTCAACTCCCCAGAAGCATCCGGCACCGAAGGTGGCCTTCCTGTATTTTTTCATCCCTGGCACCTACCTTGATACGTTACCCCGCACCTGGGCCTGGTCTGCGGTGAACCTGAAGGGTGATCCTCCGCCCCCTGCTATGGAGAATGACATGAGGACACTTCCGGTGGGGTTCTTACGGTAGTCAAACGGGCCGCTGATGGTCCAGGAGTAGGTCTGGTTTCCTATCTTCAGTGTCCACCTCCCCATCTGGCCTATACCCTTGAGGTCGCTCGCGCCTCTTCTTGGATCACCGACACCACCCTCAATCGTGAAGCTGGTTCCGGCACTCATCCGGCCAAGGTTAAAGGTCATGCTTGAACCTGGCTGGAGGAGGAAAAAGCGATTACCAGGGTCCCCCGATACGATGTGCCTGCTACCACCACCGGTGGTGTTATTGGCCTCATAGATAAAGACACTCTTTGATGGGCCGATGTTTGTTATTGTGAGCTTCACCTCAACTGTCTCGTTTCCCGGGATTTTGAAGTAGGAGCTGTATATGTAGAGGGCTGCAACTGCGATTATTATGATGGCTGCAAAAAGAAGTATGTACTCTGCACCCCCTGTCCACCTCTATCCTTCATTATCATGTAAGATATATATTGTATGATTATTTATATAAAACTGAGGTGTGGTAATGGGACCCGGGGCAGCTTCTGAAACTCCGCCTGTGAGCTTGGAGGTTATATTAACTGCGGTGGCTGTGATCCTTGCGGTTGTAGCGATCATCCTGCTGATTGTATTTATAGGTAAACGTAAGAGGTCCAGGGAGGAAGAGGAAAAACCTCTCAGACCAGAGGTTTCAAAGAACGAGGATATAATAGCCCAGCTCAAGGAGGAATATGGGGTTTCTGATGATGAGGATTCAGGAGACGATTAACAGTTAATATCGGTGAAGCAATGAGGGTTGCGGTGCTGGGACTTGGAGCTGAGGGTTTAAGGGCAGTTGAGTCACTGAAGAGAAGGGGTCACAGCGTATATGCAAGTGACATACGGCGCGAAATCCCTGCAAAACCTGAGGGAGTTGACCTTGACCTTGGCTTTCATGACACGGAAAAGATAGGGGCTGCAGATGCGGTTGTAATCAGCCCATCAATGATAAAAACTGAATTCATGGAGCGGTTCAGGGATAAACTCCTCTGCAGGGTCCTTGAGGGCCACAGGAAGCCCAAAACCATTGTGGTCACAGGGACCAATGGAAAGACCACAACAGCCACAATGATGGCACATGTACTTGAATGTGCAGGTGAAAGGGTGCTTCTTGGCGGAAATGCTGGCGGCGGATTTGAGGGTTACACAGAACTCTTTTTAAGGGCATCTGAGGAGGAATTCGACTACCTGGTGGTGGAGGTCTGCGATATGACCCTGGAATTCGCATCAGAGTGCTTTGATATTGACCTCGTGGTCCTCACAAACCTTGGCGAGGACCACATGGACTTCCACGGGTCAATGGAGAACTACAGGCGGATGGTGGCAGAATTTCTGAAGGGAAGGGATGCTGTAGTCGGCCCCGCGGAGTCAGATGGAGAACTCAGGGAGGCTCCCCGGCTTCTCAGGACCTACAGTGAGTACACCGGGCCCCTGAGGGTTGAGGGTGGATTCAACAGACTGAACGCAGGGGCCGCATCAGAGGCCCTCAGGTATCTTGGGGTTCCAGAGTATATCATAAGGGAAGGGCTTGCCGGTTTCGAGCCTGTGAGGGGCCGTATAAGGTCCTTCATCATTAACGGAGCATATGTTGTGGCAGGTAAAACCGACAACCCCCATGCCCTGAGGGCAGTACTCTCAGAATCAGAATTCGATGTCATGTTCATCGGGACCCCCAGGAGGTCAGAGGAGTGGCGCCTCCGTATCCTTGATGAGGTTGCAGAGTCACCACCGGAGGTCCTTGTGATATTCCCTGGCCTTGAGGACACGGTTGACATGGTAATGGAATACCTTGAGGGCCTTGAAATCCCATCAGAGGTCATAACGGTTGATGACCCTGATGAAATCCCCGGTATGGTCCTTGAGTTTTCCAGGAAATACAGGAGGATCTTCGTGGGTGGAAACGGTCAGGACAGGATAATCAGGGTCCAGGAAAAACTCGAGGAGATCTCCTCCTGTGAATGAACAGCATCACCTGCGTAAGTGGTATATATGAATAACCCATAATTAATAACTGGACAGCATATTTCTTTAGCATCCGGGAAAATCTGGATTGATAATAACTATTACTTCATGACCATGAATACTTTTAACTTAAAAGAGATCTATGGGTGCATAAATTGATCAGGAACATGAAAGTGCTTGTGCTTGGAGCTGGAAACGCTGGCAGACCCGCCGCAAGATTGCTGAGACACCTTGGGAACAGTGTGCTTGTGAATGACCTCAGGGAACTGGATGAACTGCCCCCCAAGGCCAGGAAGAGAATAGATGAAATGAAAAGGGAGGGTGTAAGGTTCAGGTTAGGGGGTCACAGGATTGAGGACATGCTCTGGGCCGACGCCGTCTTCGTATCACCCAGCATCCCCTCTGATGCACCGGTACGGGGGATGCTGGAGAGTGTGGAGAAGGATCTTATTCACATAACAACATCAGATATCGGGAGGGTCCTGAACCAGCTCATAGGCATCCCCATGGTGGGAGTTGCAGGGACAGACGGAAAGACAACAACCACCAACATGATAGACCACATACTTTCCTCACGCTACAGGACGGTGTCATTCTCATCGATCCAGGACTCACTGGTCATTGAGGGACTCGTTGAACTTGTGGTGAATGGTGATGTGAGTAACAGGGACATGGCCGTGTTTGAACTCCCACATGGGACCATAAGGATGGCTGATGGCCTTGAAATAGTGGCTGGTGTTGTGACAAACCTCACACCAGACCACATGGATGAGTTCAGGGACTACGACGAATACATTGAGAGAAACTTCTCAATAAAGAACCTCATAGCCCCGGAGGGTGTTCTGGTACTCTGTGGAGATGACCCGGTAATCGCAGGGCTCCTGGATGACCTTGAGGTTAAAAGTGTTGTCTATGGTCTGGGAAATGAAAGGAAAGTTGAGTTCATGGACAGAACCTTCAGTGGCTCGGCAGAACCACAGGTCAGCGCAACAGACATAGACCTCATGGGTCTTGAGGGCTCAGAGTTCACACTGAAGGTCTCAGAGATACCGACTGCCCTCTGCAGCATGTGCGGATCTTTAAACTGTGGGGAACATGATGGTGTGATCCATATCGGGCCCCTTACAGAGAGGATAAAACTCAGGGTACCGGGTCTCTTCAATGTGGAGAACGCCCTTGCAGCCATAACCGTTGCACTGGTACTCGGATTTGACATTAGGGATATTAAAAATGCATTAGAGGAATTTAGGGGTATAAAGGGTAGATTCGAATTCATAGATCAGGTTGATGGTGTGCCTGTTTATATGGACGCAGCCCACAACCCTGAGAGCATGGAGAAACTCTTTGAGGGCATTGAATTCAAGGGAAGGCTGATAATAAGCCTGGACAACCCTGACACCCTCACAGTGAGGGACAAATACAGGATAGGCCAGATACTGGGTGAAAGAGCTGATGTATTAATTGTGAGCGGCAAGAATGAGACAACAGGTAAGATTGACATGGAAGCGGCCTCTGAGGTTGAAGGGGGTGCCGGCAGGGATAAAACCATAAAGACCGAGAGTGTATATGATAGCATAAGGAGGGCGCTTGAAATCGCAGAAAAGGGGGATACTGTACTACACCTGGGCCCAGGGGTTGTCAACGCCTATGATAATGTGAGGGATGATATTGAGAGGGCCATAGAGTCAATGAGGGACTCCATAGTTGTTCTTGGAGGCTGCGGAAATGTGGGGAGCCTCATGGCAAGGAACCTCAGGGCCAGGGGTTACCGGGTAATTGTCTCGGATCTGAAGGAAAGCACACCCCTCGAGGATGTCTTCAGGGAGGAGGGAATAGAACTTGACCTTGGGGGTCACAGCATGGATGTCCTCAGGCGCGCTGGCACCATAGCCATCACACCGGCCCTCGAGAATAACAGAAGGGTTCTTGACCTTATCAGTGGACTTGACGCTGATGTGATAGGTGTTGAGGACGTCCTGAATATGTGTCCTGTTGAGAAACCGGTGGTTGGAGTTACAGGGACCAATGGAAAGACCACGACCACCGGTATTCTCAAATCCATAATTAGGGCTGCTGGAAAGACTGTGCCAGAGCACCACCTCAGCATACAGGGCAACACCGAACTGGTACCGGCCCTTCAGGCAAGACTCCCTGGGGACGTGGCGGTGGTTGAGATAGGGACATTCGGGCGGAGGGGTGAGATAAGGCAATCAGCCCTTCTCTCAGGGGTCTCAGTGGGCGTCATAACCAACATATCAAGGGACCACCTTTCAGGTGGAAGGAGGTTCTCTGATTACATTGAATGCAAGAGGGAGATCATTGATACAGCAGAGGTCATAGTACTCAACGCCGATGACCCCATCGTCGCATCATTCGCAGAGGGACTGAGGGAGGAGAGAGCGGTGCTCTACGGTATCCAGAGTATGGAGTCGGCCCCGGTCATGCCAGAGGGGAGGGAATGCCCCAAATGTGGCAACAACCTCAAATATACTCGCAGGACCATGGGGCACCTGGGGGACTACCAGTGTGTCTGCGGCTACCGGAGACCCCAGCCTGAGGTTATGGCACTGGAGGCATCTGCAGATGGATTCAAACTGGTGATAGGCTCCGAGATGAGGAATGTGAAACTCAGGACACCAGGGATCTTCAATGTCTACAATGCACTGGCAGCCGCTGCCGCTGCATGGTCACTTGGCGTGGACATGGATGATATAGTGAGGGGAATTGAGTCATTCAGTGGTGTGAGGGGAAGGTTCCAGAAGCTGATGGACTCACCACGGGTCATACTTGACTACGCCCACAACCCGGCCGGCGTGAGGGCGGTGATGCAGGAACTTAAAGGTACCGATGGAAGGCTGATAGTCGTAAACACCGTGGCATCTGAGAGTGGAATCGATGGGGACCTGGAAATCGCATCGCTCCTGAAGGATGCCGACACCGTTATACCGGCCTCCTATGCTGCAAGGAGAGCCTCCAGTATCCTGAGTAAGAGGGTGGTCCATATAGAATCCAGCAGAAAACGTGCTGGTGCTGGGACCCTTGGAGCGAGCCGTGAACAGGTTGAGGAGGCCGTCAGTAAGGCCCTTGAAATTGCAGAACCAGATGACACCGTACTCATAATCGGTGAGGGGGGATTCAGATATGCAGAGGATTATATCAGGTAAGCACATCATTTTTCTGGTTATTGTGGCAGCCATCATAACAGCATCAGGTGCATACATTGAGGGGAGTGTTGAACCCCAAGATCCAGTGGAGATAGCTGCCCTTGAGCCTGGAAGCACGGTACTGAAGGGCCAGGATGTCATCGATGAGTCCCGGGTGAGGAGCGTCCCTCTCATACTCCACCCGGACTACATACTTGATGAATTCAACTACATGGACCCCGGGAACCTCCTCCAAGCGGTCCTCACAGGGGCCGTGCATGTCCCGATATCCGAGATGACCTCCGGGATGGACCCCTCAGGAAGATCCACTGTGGACGGTCCTGGGGTACTGAGGGTTTCAGGGGGTAAACTGGTGGTTCAGGAGCCACCGGTCTTCCTCTGGGCCTACAAGACACCCTACACCTATGGGGTCAAGAGAAGCAATGGTATGGATATCATTGAGAACGGAAGGAAGGTTAGATTTGTCCCTGCAGATAGTATAAGCAACAGCACCGTCCCCCACAGGTACAAATCAGTTAACAGGATAAAGAGGTGGTTCAGAAGGGCTGATGATGGTGACGAGATAGTTCTGGACTACCAGCTCTCCAACTTCAGCGATGGCAGGCTCCCTGTTTCACCAGCGAGGATAGAGGAACTCTTTGGCAAGGATGTCCTTGAGTACATGGAGAACTACCCCTCAGGGTCGCCTGTCATGGTGTACACGGGGGGCTACAGGAAGGTCCTGGTATCATCTGCAGTGAGCTACCTGGGCTCATATCCCCAGTATGATGATAACAAGAGGGCCTTCAATGCAAGGGCATTCGCGGCGGCATGGAATGGCACTGTGATTCCACCGGGAAGTGAGGGTTCAGGTAAGGAGACCGTCAGGTTCACTGCATCAAGGGACCCCAAGGCCCCAGGTGGATACGCGTCCCACGGCTCATGTCCACCTGCAAGGGCCCTCAGGGCCGTTGTAACTGACGCAGGGATGCCACTCCCCAGGGGAATGACCTGGGAGTTCCATGCGGTTCTATTCGGATTCAACCCGGCGACCGGGATAAAGGTCAGAAATACGGGAAGGTACCCGGTACTCATTGAGATGTGGACGACGGGTTCAGGTGCAGGTACAACCATATACGCCAGAATCTACAGACTTGAACCGGCATAGGTGGTGGAGTTGATCTCAGCTGTTGTTACGGCGGCAGGGAGGGGTAGCCGTATGTGCAGGGACATGCAGGAACTCGGCCTTGAGCCTGTCCACAAATTACTGCTCCCCCTCAACTCAGTTACTGTAATAGAGAAAACTCTGGATTCCGTGCTCAGGGCTGGTGTGGATGAGTGCATCATTGTAACAGGCCACCACGCAGAGGAGGTGGAGGCTGCGATATCAGGTCTGGATGTTGAGATTGTGAGGAACGATCCTGCGGATGTTCCACTCTCGGCATCACTTCTCAATGGTGTTCTATCTGCTTCCGGCGAAATCATACTCTGTATCGCCGGAGACCAGCCTGCAGTATCCCCTGAGACCATGGGGAGGATCAGTGAACACGCTGATTCTGAGACGGTTTCGGTACTTGCAAGGGGAATGAGTGGCTGGCTTGATAGCGCCGAGGGCCTCGGGATGCCCCTTGCAGCGAGCTCAGAGCTCCTTAAAAGGTACCTTCCAATGGGTGATGGAAATATAAATCCTCTGCTCCGTTTGATGGTGGATGATGGCATCAGGCTGTACGGTGTTGAGGCATCAGACCCCATTGAACTTGTAAATATAAACCACTACAGTGATTACCTCAGAATAAGGGAATATTTTGGAGTTAAAAGGAAATAGGTGTAGCAGGGTCTGGAACTATTCTTTAAAAGAAAAAATAGGGGGGACCCTGCGCCTAGAATTCTTTTTCCTCGGTCTCCTCTTCAAGAAGATCCAGCCTATCCTCAATCTCCTCAAGGAGATTACCCACACTCCTGAGGATCTCGAGGGTGTCATAGATCCAGTTTATAACAAGTTCCTGGTCTGCCTCACTCTCATACTTTTTTATCTTCTCCTCGAGGTCAGCAACATCCTCGAGGATCCTGAAGGTCTTTGTCTCAACCACAATCATCACCCCACGGTTTTATAGGTTGTGTCTACTGGCTTATTGCCTCAAGAGCGTTGACAACACACCCTATGTTCTCACCGTTGAGCCCCACGATGAGTTCATCATCCCTTACACCGGCGTACTGCCTTGAACCGCTGCACCCCATGGTTATGTTTGCCTTCTTCCTCATGTAGGGGCCTGCAACTGCGTCTGCACAGAGTGACTGTATACCTGAGAAGTCTGCCTCAACGCGGCCACCCAGGGTGTAGACGAGGGCCTGTGAGATCTTCATTGCCTGGGCAGGGTTGCAGATGATGACTATGACGTCAGGGTCAAAGGTTGCATCCTCGAGGGGTGCGTATACTGCGGCGTAGAACCTGAGGTCAACGGATGGTATCTCATCAAAGGTCCTCTTGGCGGATGCAAAACTTGCAAAGCGGCCAAGGTTGTAGTAGAACTCCCCTGTTTTGACCTTCTCTGGCGCCTCGTCTATTCCAAGGGCATCTGCACCACCCTTGCATGCCTGGGCCTCTGCCGTTGCATAGAAGGATTTTCCTGCAGCGGCCATCTGGACCATTTCACAGTGCCTTGCAGGTTTCTCTATTTTTTCAACGCCCTCAGGAAGGTCATCCTCCCTTAGAACGAGTTTTATAGCCACCGGGGACTTTTCAAGTCCAAGCAGGGTCTTCAGTTTTTCTGATATCTCATCATATCCATTCGCAGCGCATACATCAACCACAAGATCACCTCAATCAATAATCTTCACGGGTTTACCGTACTGGCGTTTCTCGAGATGGCCACAGTCGCGGCACCTGTAGATCACCAGGATGAAGTTCCCTGATTCAGGGTATGTCTCCTCAACCTCATCTGCAAGTCCACCGCAGACACTGCACCTCACCCTATCTGGCTGATCCATTCTGTAGTGTATCATCAGAACCACAGTGTAATATATGTAAAAAAGAGTATATTAATTTCTCGGTTTCGTCATCCATTCATGCCGATCTCCCGTTTTTTCAGGGTTTCTCTGGCACTGGTTGTGGATGGTCTCTTTCAGGGTTTATGAGGGGATGTCAGTGGAGTCAAGGGTTATTACAAACTCCCTGGCATGTTCCAGGGTTCTTGAGTAGTCCTGGTACATGTAGTTCTCATACAGTATGGCGGGTGTTCCCCCCTGAATTATGGGTTCCGTTACATAGGCGGGGCTTGTCTGTGACTCAGGGAAGTAGTAGGATAGCCAGCTGATCCTGGATGCAAGTTTCAGGGCTATCACCCTGCTTTGATCATGGGGGAGTGGAGTGAAAACGAACCTCCTCATACCATAGTTGCCCCTGTTGGAGTGCACATCAACTGCGAGGCTGTAGTTGTCCCGGGATACATCGGGAACCACGTATCTTCGTGCAAGGAGCTGTCCTGCCATCCTCCCCTTTTCATAGTCCTCCGGCTTAAATGTAACGTTGACCCGGTATACGAAGTACGTGTACCTCAGTTTATCCTGGTTCTCCTCAAGGGCCTGCAGCAATGCCCTGTGGGAGTCCCTCTCAAGGGGGTGGACTCCTGTTATGTAGGCTATTTTCACCTCTGAGTCCCTGTTCCCGTAGGGTCCAAGTTTCTCAACTGTGCCCATCTTATCAGAGCCGAGAACCACAGCTTCGTTCCTATCTGTGCTGTGGAGGGAGGGGTTCAGCAGGTAAACCGTGATTAGGGCTCCTGTGATTATGAGTGATAGGATCAATTTTCTCTGCATACTGAACTTCCATTAGTACACTATTTTCCCATTTGATAGTTTGAGGATAAAAGTTTGTTTATTCAACAATGGTTATTAGTTTTCTATAAAAAGAAAAGGGTATTAGGCACTCACCACTTCAGGTAGAGTCCCTGTCCTCCTGTATTCAACCAGAACCTGTCTGAAGATCTTCCTTGCAAGGGATGGGGTTATGTCGGGGGATCCCTCAACATAGATACCAACATGGTTGGGGCTTCTGCCATTGGCGTCCATCCATGTGTATGTGCGCTCCGCCATATCGGTGTATTCGCTCCTTGTAAGGGTAACGGTATCCATGAATCCATAGGGGTCCTCAGGGCCACTGTATTCACCCACATGGATCTTTCCTGTCTCATTGAGTTCCAGCATCACAACCCCCCTTGCAAAGATGTATAGTAACTGGGGGCCTGTGAAGTTGAATCCCCTGTATTCTACTGTACCGTTACCTGAGTCCATCTCTGCAAGTTCAAGGACAGCCTGAAGGTTCAGCTGGTATCCATCTGAGGTTTTTTCAACTGTTGCCGCTTCATCTTTATCTTCTGGAACACTGCTACCCCTGAGTAGCTGCAGTGCACCGGCTGTCAACAGAAGAGCCACCATAACCGCTGCAATAACCGGAATCATCCTGTCGGAATCCATATCACTCAACCCTGAAACTCCTTATAATTGTGTCTATATCATCCTGTATAAGTGAGATGTCATCAGATGTGAAAAGCAAGGAGTATTCATATGTGCCGTCTGTGAATACAATGTACTCATGCTCTCCGCATCCATTTGAATAATAAAATGATTTTATGGCATATGCCCGGTTGCCATCAACCTTGATTTCCTTCACATATTCCACGGTGTCCCCTTTTTCATAACATACCTCAAGCCAGATGTCCCTTAGTGCTTCAGCATCAAGGGTGTAGGGTTTTTTATAGACGGTCATGATGGAGTTTATACCCATATCATAAGATTTGAGATCAACGACGGCATCTGAACTCTTATCTTCTGGTGTGTAGATAGTCCATGTCTTGGGGTAACTGAATGAGATTCCATTGCCCTTGAACTTATTTAGGTATGATTCTGTTAACGCTGACCCTCCAGTTGCATCGACACTATCATAATCGGATTCAGTACCGTAATCGCTAAATACGGTTGCTGTAATCGCAATGGCAATAATCAGGATAAATGGGATTGTAATCGCTATTAGGACCTTTGATGTCTGGCTCTGCTTTTTCCACCAGCTGTTACTCCCCCCTGAGTTAAGTTTAAACCCGCAGCTGGAACAGAAGACAGCATTTCTCCTGTTTTCTGATCCACAGTTTGAGCACCTTTTCAAATGCACACCTCCAGTTAAAAAAATAAAATGGGGGCTATCTTATCAGCCCGAGAATACCTGCGATACCAAGGAAAACTGTTCCAGGGATTGCATAGGCAGATATGCTTATAAGAAGCCAGATAGCACTGACTATTAGGATCACACCGCCCCTTCTGGGGTTGTTCCTCACATATACTGATCCTATGATCCCCACAATGGAGGCCAGTATTGCACTGATACCCAGATAGAGGAGTTCAGAGCCGAAAACCGAAAGTACGATGGCAAAAAGACCTCCAAGCAAACCGAAGATCGCCCCAATTATCCCAAGGACAAGTTCAAGTGTCCTTGATGTTTCTACAGCATCACTCATTACAATTCACCTCCATCAGACATTCAGGGTTGTTCTGTATATGGCCGAGTCATCGTCAGTCGCCAGATCAGTGAATACCAGCAGTTCAACCTTCACGGGGGTTCCTGAGTCAATGATGTCCATGGTGCTGAATTTAACTGGCTGACCTGCTTTCGCATCATTGATGTTCCATGCGAGTGGATTGTCGTAAAGCAGGTTTCCCTCTGAGTCATACCACTTAAGATGCATCTCAAGGTAGGAGAAGTCCTTGAGTGGCGTGATCTTTCCCTTCACAGAGTAACTTCCATAGCCCTCTGAGACGACTTCAATATCCTCAACCCTGATTTCAGATTGGGCCTGTGTGTTTGATTTTTCTGCACTGGGCGCTTCAGTAGCGGTGTTATCTGGCGACATCATCCCACCTATTGCAACAACAAGTATAAAACCAAGACACAGTGCCCCGATGATAACACCTGCCCTGGTTGCTGAACTCTGTTCATCCCACCAGCTCATTTTATCAACCTCTTTTTTGATCCATAATTGTTCAGAGATGGAGTATGAAGTACTTCAGTGCCTTTGTGAGTATACCCATTCCCACACCGGCTGCAAGACCTGTTGAAAATCGCAGAAGATTGTTGCTTTCCCTGTAACCAAGCAGCTGTGTGAATCCGTCTAGAAATGTTGGCACCATCATAAGTAACGCCACTATTATCAGTGTGATGTCATATTCAATCACTGTGAGGTATGCGTATAGGAAGTATGCAAATGCACCCATATATATGCCCGTACACCTTGAACATACAGGAAAATAGTGACCTCTTACTGAAAATGTTCTCTCTGGTTTTCTGTGGCACAGATACTTCAGTTTCATATGGACAACACCATCTCTAAAATGTCAATCAGGACAATTAATTAATCAGTACCTCATTATATTTAAATGTTAATGTTTTCATTTACATTAATAAATTTTTTAAGAATTGTGGTACAATTTTTCATCATGAATTTTCTGCATTCACCCATTAACTTCATTATACCTCATGACATATGATGGCGCAATCATCATAAAGCACCCATCATCTGAATGGTATGAGCAAATTCGGTGTAATGTAAGGTGGGATATCCCTCTTTTAACTGACACCTTACAAGATATCCAGGATTCAGAATAAAAAAGGAGTCATTTCTGAATGTCAATCTGTATAGAGGAAAATATATATAGAATAATCAGAATAAGATAACACCATATGTAATGAATTGTTTTCCCTGAACAAATCTTTGGGATAGGAAAACTTAAGGGACGTGATAATAATGGATACAACGCTGATATCCACAATATACTCCATTGAGCCGGTGATGTTCTGCATAACACAGTTCTCACCAAAGAAGGTTGTACTGCTCAAGGAGGATAAGGCGCCAAGGGAGAAGGAACAGGTCGAACAGGTCCTCAGAGACACCCTGGGCAACTTCGTTGAGATAACGACATTTGAGACAAGCCTTTATGATGTTGTCACCATTGCAAAGGACATGGTTGAGATCATAGATGAGGAAAGGGCCAACGGAAGGCGTGTTGTGGTTAACATAAGCGGTGGCAGGAAGACCCAGGCACTCGGTGCACTCTTTGGCTGCTATGCCAGGAACCATGATGTCCAGCGCATAGTGTACGTGACCGAGGAGGACAGTGAACTCATAGACCTCCCAATACTGAGCTTCGGGATCTCCAAGACCAAGAAACAGGTCCTTGAGGAACTCAAGGCCGGTGAAACATCGGTTAAGAACCTTGCAGTCAAGATAGGTATAAGCAGGGGGATGACATACAACCACATAAGGGAACTCCGTGACATGGGGTTCATAGACCGTGAAAAACTTGAAATAACCTCTGCAGGCGAACTTGCAGTGCTTTAAATCATTTTCATGGACACATCTTAACCTATAAGGAATTAAAGTGTCCTCAATGCCCATAATCTCTTTAAACAGGACAAACGATTTTTTTGGAAGAGAAAAGGAGATAAGAAGGATTAATGAAGCCCTCAATGACCCCGGCTTTGTGGTTGTGACGGGTAAGATGGGCTCAGGAAAAACCGCTATTCTCAGGAGAATCCAGGAGGAAAACTCCACAAGAACAACCTTCATTGATATGAGGTGCACCGATATCAGAAGGACCCATGAGGGCATACCTGACTTCAGGAGGATAACTGTTCTTGCAAGAACCGTGGAGTGGAATGTGCTCCTTGACAGCATGCCCCCTGAGAAGTCATCCATAATTGATGCATGGAAGATGTCGCAGCTGCACTGCATGCGGTGTGCTGTGGCAGTGAGGTACAGCGAGGGACTTATCAGGGATATTCAGGAGGAACTCCCAGGGGCGGCTGTTGTTGAGGTGCCACCCCTCACAGAAAGAGACACAGAGAGGTACATCAGCCTCAAGGCACCGGGTTTCAGGGCTGTCAGGGCTGGAATAGAATATATCCATGAGGTCACAGATGGTATGCCTCTATTCATTGACAGCTTCCTGAATGTACTATCAGATGGAATCATATACGGCCCCGTGCTCCTTGAGGAGAACTTCAAGGCAAAGTTTCAGCAGATAGCCTTCCCATGGATCGCTGAACTTAACAGCCTAACCCTGAGGGAAAAGAATATATTGAGTCTTTTAAAGGAGGGCCCCCTTGGAGGGGATGAAATACCTGCAGGGAGCAGCGAACTTGAGGAACTTGAACTTCGGGGCCTCATTGAGCTTCATGGGGATAAATGGAATCTCGACTCAGAGCTCCTCAGAAGGGTCATTGTTGAACTTGAGAATCAGACGGGGTGTATCTAGTTTTCATTCAATAAAAAAAATAAAATAGGGTTATCTGCCCCTCCAGTAACCGAATCCCACCAGGAACACAAGGGCCACAACACCGAGAAGTGCGTAAAGTGGCACCTGGGTTTCTGATGATCCGCTCTGGGTTGATGCTGAAACCTCATAGGCTTTACCTGATTCAGCACCCTTTTCTGTTTCACCAGGGGTAGCTGAACTCTGACTTTCAGCCGCTGAACCGGATGATCCACTGTATGATTCACCTGATGAACCTGAGGGTCTCTGCCCTGTCATCCCTGCGCTCTCACCGTTGCTATCTGAACCTGAATGATCGGGATTCTCTGAACCTCCTTCCTGTGGTACATTGACTGATGCGCCTGTTGCAGCTGCAAGGGCTGCGGCAAACCTTTTGAGGGACGCCTGGTTGACTGAGGAGACCTTAACAACCCAGTTATTGAAGACTATGTTTGCACAGGTATGATGGCAGCACACCACACCATACTGCCCGGCAAGTTCAATGTAGCGGTTTGCAAGGTTCCGCAGGACAGCCTTATCTGCATTCCAGATGTTCCGCCTTGCAGCCTCAAGTACCCAGGCAATCATTGACTGGGTTGCAACGGCCTCATAGTCCCTTGATGCCCTGAATCTGTCACTCAGGAGGTTCACTGCAAGCTGGTTCCACAGTTCATTGCTCACAGCACCCGTTGTGACGGCCACACCGAACACATTCTTGTACCTTGAGGCGTATTCCAGCCAGCCGCTTGGTGAGCTGAGGAGTGAGTCCATGTAGCGCGGGTTGAGTAGCTGGGATCTCACCTCAAGTTCAATCTCCTCTGCAACGGTCCTAACTGTGACTGTGTTCCTGTTCCGTATATCCACCAGTGCAGTGTCAGGGTTGCCGCCGAGGTGGCGTGATGCAAGGACCATTCCACCGAACCAGTCATAGTAGTCGTCTGTGTCAATGAGCCTCCAGGTGCTGTCCAGGTTCTGTGTCACGAGGTTCACCTTACCCAGGAGATACTGGAAGGTGCCCCTGTTCTGCTGTATATCCACTCCCCCAGGGGTTGACCTCCAGGCATAGGAGACCCTTGAGAGGTAGACATCTGCAAGTTCAGCGCTGGTATTCCACCTTGAGGTTGCCGGTGTCATATCTGATACCCCTGTACCCTCAAGTACAAGGCCCCTGAGTCCGAATACACGGTCCAGTGAGCCGCATTCACTGTAGTGCCTCTTAACATAGTTTTCGGTGTCATTTGCCTCTGCAGCCATCTTAACAGCTGCGTTCATGAGGTCTATCCAGAGCTGGTTACCTGTGACAGCAGTTACAAATACGTCGATGCGTGGCCTTGGTATCTCAACGCCGTTCACTGTGATCTTGAGTTCTGATGCGTCCATGAGGACAGGTTCCGGTTTGACGTCACCGTTGGTGTTCCACTGTGGCTTAACCCCAAGGAGGTACATGAACTCTGCAATGGCAACACCATCGGTCCTCAGAAGCTCTGTACCCCACATCACCATTCCGACGAGTTCAGGGAATTTTCCGTGCTTCATGTAGTACTCTGCAAGGAGGGTGTCTGTGATTCTCTTTGCGGTCTCCCAGGCGGCCTTTGTTGGCATCTTCTTGGGGTTGGTGGCGTAGAAGTTGGCGCCTGTTGGAAGCACATCACACCATGCAGGGTCACCTGCAAGGCCTGGCCTCACAAAGCCCCCTCCAAGGGCTGAAAGCAGGCTCTGCCATTCGGTGTTTCCACGTATCTTTCTGATTGTCTCATTGATGAATTCAAGGTCGGTGCCGTTTATACCTGCAGGGGCAGTGCCGTTTATGATGTTCCTGATCCATGTCCGTGCAAGGTTCTTAACCGAGGCTATCTCGTCGCTGTATCTCAGGGGGTCCTTAAGCATTTCAGTGTAGGCTGGCTTTGATGGGTAAATGGTTTTCCTGATGTTCTCCAGGAACTCTGACCTTGATGATGCTATGGTGAGAACCTCCTCAACCAGCTCCTCACCCTCAAGCACCCTTCCGAGACTGTGAAGTCCCAGGGGGATTATGTCTGATTCTATCTCATGGAGACTGAGGTGAAGCCTCTCCAGGGCATCTGTGAAGTTTCCTGACATGTTGAAGCCCATCTCTGAGGCTCTGGATCTGATCTGGGACTCAAGGGCTGGGAGTATCTGGCTGTTACCAACCTTTAGGGCGTTCTCGTACTGGTGGATGAGGTCATGTATCTCAATGAGTTTACCGTACAGTCCGCTCTCAACCATTGCAGGGGTCATGTGGTCGATTATGAGTGCCCCGCTCCGGTCCTTTGCAACCATACCCTCCCCTGGATTTGAGACTATGTAGGGGTAGATGTTGGGTATCCCTGTGAGCTGGAATGGCCAGTCATCCTCCATGAGCCCTATCATCCTTCCAGGGAGGAACTCCAGTGTCCCGTGGGTTCCAAGGTGTATCATTGCGTTTGCCATGAAGACGTTCTCCAGCCACCTGTAGAAGGCTATGTACTGGTGGTGTGGTGGCAGGTAGGGGTTGTGGTAGTCTGTGACCTCGTCCCATCCACGTGCCGGCTGGACCGTCACGAAGATGTTCCCCAGCATTATACCCGGTATCACGATGCTGCCGTTCACCGTCATTATGTTGCCTGGTGCGGTCCCCCATTTTGATATGACCTCTGACCTGAGTTTTTCAGGGAGTTTGCTGAACCATTCCAGGTATTTCTGCACATCAAGGAGCTGTCCGCTGGCCTGCAGTTCTGCCCTGTGCTCACTCACGTACCTTTCAAGGAGTGGCTGGGCCCAGGTCCCCTTGTTACCAAACTCTGAGACTATCCTGTAGAGCTCCTCCACGTCGGGTATCCTTTCAACCCGGTACCCTGTCTCGTTGAGCTTCACCAGGAGGTCGTGGAGGCTCCTGAAGACGTCCAGGTATGATGCCGTAAACCCATCCTTACCCGGCGGGTAGCTGTAGAGTATCACCGCGATTTTCTTATCTGCATTACTGAGTTCCCTGAGCCTTGCCCAGGCATCGGCCAGTTTGACGATCTTCTCAACGCCGGGCTGTACCACAACTTCGTTCCATGATGCGTCGGTGTAGGATACAACGATGGGTGAGAAGACACCCTCGAACCCGGGTATCGTGACCTGCCATGTCCATTCGTACTGGGCACCCAGCGGGTTTGTGAGGCTTGAGTTGCTGTATAGCTGCACCCCCTTGATCACAGGGATGTTTATCCTCTCAAACTCTGCAACCGCCCCACCTGATGGCAGGTTGGCGTAGTTGAGTGACCAGGAGTAGAGGGATATCACCGCGTCTATCCTCCTTGTGAGGGGTCCCTTACCGTTAACACCAAGGGCGAGTTCCTCAAGGAGTGAACTCACAGCAGGGTTTGTGGCGCCCTGGTATAGGTTGAATATGGCCCTTCCCTCTTTCTCTGCCTGGCGTATTATCGCGTCCACGGTTGGTGATGGATTGTAGCTTACAACGACGATGAATGGTCCTGTCATGTTTTTGTTTGCTGTGTACCAGTTCTCGAACTGTCTGTAGATATCTGCCCTCTGGTCTTCCGCCCATGCTGAGAAGTTCTGGTCTATCCATCTGAGGCTGTCATATGGTGGTATGAGACCAGGGTTGCCCTCTATCCAGGCCTTTATTCTGGATCTTTCTGCAACCACACTCATGACTCCAAGGTCAGGGTGGTAGAGTCCCCAGTCAGGGGCTGCCATGACCGGCCCCTGATTGTTCTCAACCGGGTTGAAGGTGGTCTCACCGAGGAGATACTGGATGTATTTTATCATGTTCTCCAGGTTCTCCCTGGCTGCCCCTCCTGATGCAAGGGCGTAGTAACTTGCAATGTAGGTGTTCTCCACTGTATCGGGCGTGTCATTTCCGGGTGTTCCACCAAGGAGGTTCAGGCCTGTTCCACCGTAGGGGTCAGTGTCTGTGTCTGTGGGGTAACCGAAGGCAGCTGCTATCATGTTCCTCTGGTTCGCGGGACTCCTCAGGAGGTATGGATACCAGGAGTCGCCCCAGCCTGTCCCGGGCATTGCCATGTCCAGGTAGGCGAAGTTCACGTACTCCATGATCCAGTCACTGGCCGCTGAGGAGGGATCCCACATGTCATGGTAGATTATCCTCCTGTTACCCATTGACTCCAGTATGCGTCCCTTCTCAGGGACCGAGCTTATGATGGCTATATCCGGCATGAATGTGTGGTTCAGTGTTCTGCTCGCGGTTACGGTGTATGTCACCGGACGGTAGGTGTGGTAGCTTATCCTCACCTCAACAGGGAATGTGTCACTGAATGTGACCCTGTAGGATCCGTCTGCTGCTGTTCGTGTTTCATTGATAACCGAACCATTGTATATCACGGTGATGGTGGCATTCTTCACTGGCAGCGCGTCCTGGAGTGTGGTGTATCCTCCTGATGTTTCATTGTAGATCTCCTTTATGTGTCCTGAAACCTCCGCTGCGCTGGCTGTGCCAGTCAGTGCAACTGCGAGTATCACCGCCATTACTGTGATGAATCTTTTAATATTTTCACCTCCCTTTAATTTTATTCAGGTTTACTTTAAGGGAGGCGATATTTAAAATTAACTTTAATTATTTTAAAACAAATTTTAAATATGGTTATTCATATGGTCCGATTAAATGCTTTTGCTGATAATAAAGAAGTTGATGGGGTTTTTCAGGTTATTCGTCGGAGATTTTTTACTATTCACTGATAATAAAAGAGGGTGATTGGAGTTAAATGTAGTGGTTGTTCCTCCTCATGGTCTCAGCCCTCTCCCTGTAGCCTCTAATACTCCTGCTCTCCTCCTGGAGGTTGAAGAACACCGAGTGTATGACCTCACCTGCATGTGTCAGGGCTGAGCCCACAAGACCCTCGGCAGTGTACCTGTGGTCTATCCCGTAGCCTGGGGAGGGGTAACGGTGTTCCTCTGCGCTCATAATCCTCTCAATGAAGCCTTCAGGGTCCACAGGGTCGTATTTTACCTCATCATGGAGCATGGCCTCAATTGCATAACTCTTTATGATCTTATCATGGAGTTTCCTGTAGGATGAACTTCTTGATACAAGTTCAAATCCTGCAATTCTACCGTTAATTGCAACAAGCACTCCGTTCTGCCCCTTCACTGGTTTGAATGGTTTTTTGAATTCCTCCAGTGTCTTTCTCTTCTTTCTGTAGGCATCTGCCATTGCACCTGTTTTTGAGGTTGAGCCGGTCCTTCTGTGAAGCCTGTTAACCTCATCCCATACGCTGCTCTGGCGTGAGCAGTACGCCGTCAGTAACTCTTCCTGGTTTCTGATGTTGACCTCCCGGTTATTCCCAAAGGTGTCACGTATTACCTGCTCATCCTCAGGTGTATCATCTATTTCAGCTCTTCTGCCAATGTTCTCAAGGTTCTCTGTCACGGTCCTTGTCTTGGTAACCCTTACGTTGAGTGCAGCGACCCTTTCAGGGTCCCTGAACTCCTTTGAGGCGTAGGACCATCTGCCCTGCTCCACGCAGCTTACAGGTATAATGGTTTCTGACTTCTCAGGAACCAGAACGGTAACGTTGGCCACCCGGTTCTGCTTGGCACCCTCCAGTTCCTCCCCGTCAATTATGAGTACGGGTTCAGCAGCCCGGTTAACTGCAAGTACCCTGGGTACTGAGCCATATTCGTCAACCTCACCTATACTTATGAGGCTATTGCCCATCGCCTCTCTCAGTGTAAGGTAGTTCTGGCTCCCTTCAGGTGCCCTAACAGGGATTACCTCCATCTGCCCTGAAACCTGGGGTTTGAGGAACTCCAGGCTTCCCAGCCAGCTCTTAACTATCTCATTCAAAACATCACCTCTTAATGTTAACAGCCAGATAATTCACTCTGACTCTAGTAATGTATATGTAAATTATTGAATATAAATATTTTTACTGAATAATTGAAAATATTTTATTCAAATATGAGTGAAATAGTTGTTTAATGAAAGAATTTAATTTAAAATCTGATATTCTGAAAGATTTGAAGTGTTCACAGGGGTGCGCTGTGATTCGGGTTTCCTTCTCTGAGAGCCTGTAGGCATTTAATAAAAAATTAAAGGTATTCAGAGGGTATATCAGCTGTTATCCATGAGGGCGGCCCTCAGGTCCTCAACAGACACATCGTATGTTTCACAGACCCGCTGAAGCCATGCCAGTGTTGATTCAGGTGTTAGGCACATGGCAACCCTGAAGAGCTCTGCAAGCACCTGAAACTGTGGTGAGGCGGTATCAAGGATTTTAACAAGGGATCTTGAAAGTTTAAGGCATTTCCTGGCGTTTGATATGAATGAGCTCAGGGTCTCCTGGTATTCAAGGGCATCCACGTCCCTCTCATCATCCATTATCACCGCGGGTGTGAAGATATCGTACTCCCAGTTGAAGAGTCCCAGGATGAACCCCCTCTTATCCTCTGCCCCCTCAAGGTAACCGGATATGAGGGATAGAATACCGTGGGATACCGCCGATGGACTTGACCTCAGGTTGCCTGTAACCCCCAGGCTTGACTCCAGCAGTTTCTTCAGGGAGGTCTTCATCCAGCCGCTCTGGGGGTCTTCGAGGTCGTTCAGCGTGGCCTCCACAACCTTCCTAACCTCAAAGGGTTTATCGGTTAGGTCAAAGAAGTGGGGGTACCTGGATTTCATTTCCATCTTCAGCTCCTCTGTATCGTGTTTTCCCGGGTCTTCACGGGTCTCCTGGAAGGCCTCAAAGAGGATAATGTCCCGTAACCGTATGTGGGACGTCCAGTCGGTGAAGTATTTTATTCTGATATCCTCGGCGGTTTTACGCCCCAGAGGGGTGTTCAGGAGGGAGGGATGGTATTTCAGGAATTCCTCCCACCCCTCAAGGCCGGTGTATCCAGATTTCAGGATTCTCTCTGCAGCCTCATTATATTTTATGCCTTCAAATATGTCCAACATACCACCTCTAGAAGAGAGAGGGAGGTCACTGAACCTCCCTATACATAAATATCCTGAATAAAACAATCATATATGTAGCACTGTATATGTATTTTATTGAATATAAAGGTTGCGGTGAAGGTGATGAAAAGAGTTTATTTATTAAACCATGAGATTAAAAAGCATAGCTAAATTTTCCTGATATTCTAAAAAATAAAATGGGGATGCCACACCACAGCTGCTGGCAACCCCAGGTTAACTGCTTTGAGGAGTGCCAGGATTTAAACCATACAATATATGGGGTAGAGCAGGTTTCTGTGGACCATGATTTGCTTTTACTTGATGCTGCGAGATTATATGACTTAAAGTAATCTTTAACATCTTTAAAACTGGATTATGCCTCTGTTTTCACAATATGTACTGTTAGTCGCTGATAAAGGTGCTCTTAGTGCATAACGGCACCAGAAATAGCATCACTGCAATGTGTTTTCTAACACGCATTTTTCACATCTCTTTATGATTAGATTTTTCCTGAAAATTAAACACCTAATTTTTTTAATTAATTAAAGTAAATTTGTAATACGTCATTATTCAACAGAAAAACTATAAAAGTAAAGGGATACCATAGAAATAACATCCAGGTGGTGCAGTGAATGGGAGGGGAGATTCAACTCACAGATGAACAGCGCAGGGCTGTGGAACACTTCACCGGCCCCATGCTGGTTGTTGCAGGGCCAGGGGCCGGGAAGACCAGGATCATAGTTGAGAGGGTGGCCCAGCTCATAGAGGAAAGGGGGGTTGATCCAGGGAGCCTCGTGGTGATAACCTTCACAAAGAAGGCTGCCGATGAGCTGAAGGAGAGGATACTGGGGCGTGTGGGTTCAAGGGCAGAGGAGATGCAGATATCCACCATACACTCATTCTGCAACCGCATACTCCGCACGTACCCTGACCACCACCCCCTGGGTTCCCACTTCCATGTCCTGGATGAGGAGAAACAGCTCATGTTCATCTACGACCACAGGGAAGAACTTGGATTGGCACACACACCCAGGGAACGCTTCGTCAAACTCCAGGCCTTCTTCAGCGAATGCCAGGAGAACATGATTGAACCCGAGGCCCTGCTGGAATACCACCGCTCCCATGGTTCAAAAAGAATCGAAATCGTCGCTGCAAAGGCATATGGTAAATACCTCAAACTCATGGAGGAAAAGAGGGTCCTGGACTTCTCAGGGATGCAGTGGCAGGTCGTAAAACTTCTTGAAAGTGATGAGAGGGTCCTCGAGGACCTCAGGGCAAGGTACAGGTTCCTCATGGTTGACGAGTACCAGGACACCAACCCCATACAGGAGAGGTTCCTGGAGCTCCTTGCAGGTGATGAAAAAAACATATTCGCAGTTGGGGATGAGGACCAGAGCATCTACGGCTTCAGGGGGTCCACGCCAGAGAACTTCCTTGGCTTCGAGGACAAGTACGGTGCCGAGGTTGTGATGCTGGAAAGGAACTTCCGCTCAGTACCCAGCATAGTGGACATCACCCAGAGGTTCATGGAGGGGTACAGGGACTACCCCAAGACCATAAGGCCGGTGAGGAACTCAAAAAACAGGGTCTTCATCCTCGACAACCCCACCCATCAGGATGAGCCACGCAACATAGTCAGCATAATAAGGGCCCTCGTGGACCACGATGTGATCCCCCACCAGGGGTACGTGACGCTCCTCTTCAGGAGTGTTAAACACGATGCAGTCGAGATAATGAATGAACTCAGAAGGGAGGACATACCCTTCAACGTCTACGGTGAGGGCGGATTCTTTGACAGGGAGGAGATACTCTACATCATACAGCTCCTCCACCACACAAGGAGTATAAGGCGGAGGATAGTTAGACTGAGCAATGAAAACACCGAACACTTTGAGAGTGAATTCATGGACCTCACCGGTGAAAGCATTGAGATAATCAAAAATATGGGTGATGAGGACTTCAGGTCACTCAGAACCCACGAAGAATTCAGGGAGGCTGGATTCACAGATCATGATGACATCGAAAAACTCGTAGCCCTCAACAGACTCATAGACAGTGAACTCGGCGTCCTTGAGAGGTATTATGAGATCCTTGAGATCAGCAGGTACCCCCACAGGCTCCTTGAGAGGGGTGATGATGAGTCAAGGGAGAAACTCTACAACCTTGCAAGGTTCAGTTCAATAATCAAGGACTATGAGCGGGTATCCTCAGAGCCCACCGTGGAGGGGCTCATGGAGTTTGTGAGGATGGCGATGAATGGAAGCGTTAAGAAGTACGACCAGATCCTCCTTGACAACCCATACTCGGTCAATGTCATGACCATGCACAGGGCAAAGGGCCTTGAGTTTCCCGTTGTCATAATCTGTTCTGTCTTCAATGGAAAACTACCAAGGAAGAATAGAGATGAACAGGAGGACCTCAGCATCCCTGATGAACTCAGAAAGAGTACTGGAAGAGGTGATGTACTTGAGGAGAGACGGCTATTCTATGTGGGAATGACAAGGGCCCAGGACATGCTCATAATCTCTGCGACAGAGAACCACAGGGGAAGACTGGGGTATTCACCATTCATAGAGGACCTTCTCTCGGCTTCAAGGATAACAAGCGATAAGCTGGGGAGGATAGACCCTGAATATGCCAGGATAGAGGTCATAAAGAACACCTGTGAGGTGGGGGATATTGAATCCATGGAGACCTTCAGGATGAGCTTCACAGAACTCAACACCTACCTCACGTGCCCATTCAGGTACATGATGCTCTATGAGTACGGCTTCGATGTCCCGTCAACCATGAACCAGATCTATGGTATGGCGGTCCATGAGTGCCTCAGGAGGATAAACAGGCGCCTCATGAGGGGTGAGGTCATAACCGATGGCTACATACATGAGCTGGCATCAGAAACCCTCAGGGATCTGAATTTAAGCAGGGAGGCGTTTGATGCCTTCAAATCAAAACTGAAACGCTACATTGAGGATATAAGGTCCCGTGCAGCCAGAATAATCTCTGCAGAGAAACCCTTCAGTATAATGAGGGATGGCTTCATGCTGACAGGTCAGACAGACCTCATCATAGAAAACCCCAATGGCGGACTGGAACTCGTTGACTTCAAGGCAATGACAGGGGAAGGTATAGAGGCGACTGATATCTCTCTTCAGCTTGGACTCTACAGGCACGCCCTTGAAGAGGACTTTGATGGCTTCCTTGCCTACACCTTTGAGGATTCAGAGTGGCATGAGATAGAACCACTGGATGATGTTGAAGCGGTTCTCATTGAGGTTGCCGGTAGGGTGAGGAGGGAGGAATTCCCTGCAAGGAAGAACGATTTCTGCAGGTGGTGCACCTTCCACTCCATATGTGAGCATGTAGCAGGGCTCTATGGGACCCTTTAGTTTTCACTGCTTCACCCTGAATGAGTATGTTACAAGGTCGAAGTTTTCCTTCTCCATTTCAAAGTCACCCCTATCTGCCTTACATATCACGGCATACCGCCCCCTGGGGGTGACAATTGTGGTCGCCCTCACCATGCTACCATTTTCAGGGTAAATGAACTCAACCCCACGGTAGCCGTTCACTGTGACCTCCCTTTCTCCGGTGAGATTATCCGGTACAGGGAACCTGTAGTCAGCCTTCAGTTTTTCAACCGTGACCATGGTCCTGAGTTCCCCGCCAGGCTCTGCAACGGTGATGGCATACTCGTAACCCCGTTCCACATCATATGGTGGGTGGATGAAGGAGACCTGCCTCCAGGATGCGGGGTAGTGGAATATGATCTCATGGTTCTCAAAGACCCTGTAGCCTGCTGTGCAGCATGATACAGATACAATGATCAGAAAAAGAAGGGGAATGAGCCTCATCACTTCACCCTGGATATTGATGCAGTGATAGAAAATGATGTGAGGGTTCTCATCACTTCACCTGGAAGGAGTAGGTGATAAGGTCAAAGTTCCTCTTTTCAGAATCGAACCTCTCAGGCGTTGTTCCGCAGAGTATGACGTAGATCTTCCCGTTCTTCTCAAGCCAGGTTGCACGTTCCTGTTTCGCCACCCCATCCACGTTGATGGTGTGTATGTTTTCATATGCGGTTACACCGTCAACTGTGAGCGTCCTCTCAGAGATCAGCCTGTAACCTGGCTCACCTGAAAAGGCCCGGTAGGTTTCATCATAGACGTCCTTCAGGGTCCTCCCTGATGGCAGTGGAATGCTCTGTATGATGACCAGGGTCTCAAGGTTACCTGCCTCATCCACCCCTGATGGGTCAGCGACCGCTGCGATGCTGTTTGGACTTGCAACCGTCAGGTTCTCTGAGGTCCAGTTCGCAGGGTACCTGAATGAGATCTCACTGTCAGAGTACGTCCTGTATGGAACGTCCGGGACTGTATTGTTGCCCTCGGTTGTGACGGTGCAGCCTGAGACAGCAACGGCCACAACGATGAGGAGCAGAAAAAAATATTCCCTCATATAAACCCCCCTTTATCTGTACAGTTAACTATGTATCCCATTGTGGATATATTTAGAGTGGGTGTTGGTGATGGGGGGAATAATGCATGGGGACTACGAAGTGGCTATGGTTAGAGTGGGGTGTTATTGATGCTCATATTAACGTCGAATACCGTTGAGGGTAAGGTGATAGGCAGGTACCATGGTATCGTGACCGGGGATGCGCTCATAGGGGCCAACATATACAAGGACCTCTTCTCGGGTGTGAGGGACGTGGTTGGTGGGAGGACATCGGCCTATGAGAGGGAACTTGCAAGGGCAAGGGAACTGGCCCTATCCTCCATGAGGGAGGCCGCAGAGAAGCTGGGGGCTGACGCAATTATAGGGGTGAGGATTGACTACCACAACCTTGGGGGTACAATGGGTAACACTATCCTCGTATCCGCCACCGGGACAGCGGTGTCCCTTGAGGAGTGAACCGGGGTGTTTTCTGTGGGGAGGTACAGGTGGGCCGTCATTGCGGTTGCAGCGGGCCTTGCAGCGGGCCTCTTATCAGCCATCCTCTCTGTAAGGTTCCAGCTTGTGGTATTCGGCTTCAACATCATGTACATAGTATCCCCCCTCCTCGCAGGATTCGTCGAGTCATACATTGCAGGGAGGAAGTACGGGGCAAGCACCGGTGCTGTAAGCGCGATCCTGGTCTTTTTTGCCGTGAACATCTACGGCTGGTTCTTCCCGGCCGAACCCATCGAGTGGAATGTGTTCACGGTGGGGGGTCTGATGCTGGCCTTCCAGGCGGCCTTTCCCACAGCAGTGAACTTCCTCCTCGCGGCAATCATAACATACCTCCTTGGACTCGCAGGTAAGGGTGTTGGTGACCTTCTGGTGCCAAAAAACGGGACCATACTCCTTGGATATGATGCTGGAGGTGAAATGATATGTATAGCCGCAGGGGAGGCTGTCGGGAAACCCGATGAAATCACCGAACTTCGAAGGCTGGCTGTTGAGCGCATGCTGCAGAATGCTGAGTCCATGGGGGCTGTGGGGGTGGTTGACATCGATGTTGAGGTCACGGTGCTCAGGGGCCTCGGTGGGGAGGTTCTAGCTGTGACAGCCACCGGGACAGCTGTGAAGGGTTAATTTGTCTGTGTTTTTTTGGGGGGTTAGTCTTCATCTGCGTTTTTCAAGCATGTCCTCTATTCTCTCAAGTTTCATCTCGAGTTCATCCAGCTTATCACTGAGCCTCCTGAACTCATCCCTCCGTGTGGAATCTATCCTCTCCTGCTCCTTCCTCAGGGTCTCAAGGAGTGTGGATGTAGCGGACGCGGTTATCAGGCTTGTGGATGCAATGGCACTGATCATTATGATCACACCTGTAAGCCTGCCAAGGGATGTTACGGGTATTATATCACCGTAGCCCACCGTTGTGATGGTCTGGAGGACGTACCATAATGAGTCCTCATATGTCCTCACAAGGGGGTTCACCGGACTCTCAACCAGGTAGAAGACGATTGTGAATACGAAAAGCACAGATACAAAGAGCCCCAGGCCATAGCCTAGGCGGCTTGTCCTTATGAACTCCCCAACAGACCCCGCAAGGTCCCTGAATGCAATGAAAAGCCCCACAACCTTTATGAGGTTAAGAACTGCAAGTATGACAGAATCAGGGTTCGCCCCCAGGAGGTTCACGCCAATGAAGTAGAAGGGCACCATCACAACGGGAATGTTCCACCTGTCGCGGACTCCTGGCCGAAGTATGTAGGCTGTCACAACCGTGATACTGGTGAGGAGGTCCAGGAGGACTATCCTTGAGAATGTCCCGGGCTGAAGGGGAAGAAATGTGCTGACAAGCAGTGATAGCCCATCGAGTCCAAGTAGAAGCAGAATAATAACCTCAGACAGTACCCTGACACCTTTCTGAAGATCTTTCACATCGGAACCCCCTCGAAGAAAGCATGAACTGGATACTAATTTATATCATGGATTATTTATAACCTTTCACAAGCGGAAAATGAAATCTTTCAGATTAAAACTCCATTTAATGTTTCGAATAAGTAATAATAGAATATCAATGTTCTGAATGAGTAATAACATGATATTATCCGCCCGTTCATGGAAAAACTTTAATAGGGTGAGTTTCTATAACCTATTTTTTCTTCTGGAGACTTTCACATGAAAGAGTGATAACAATGAAGGTGACAGTTTACGGTGCTGGTAATCAGAAATTATATACTGAGGAACTGAACCTCCCTGAAAAGTACGGCGGGGAGGCTCCATACGGCGGAAGCAGAATGGCCATGGAATTCGCACAGGCCGGACACGAGGTTACACTTGCAGAACCTGTAAGGGACGTACTGGAAGATGGGCACTGGAACCTTGTTGAGGAAGCAGGTGTAACTGTCACAGATAATGATAAGGAGGCCTCAGCTGAAGCCGATGTTGCTGTGCTCTTCACACCATTCGGAAAGGGAACCGTAAGGATAGCCAGGGAGATACTCCCTGAGCTACCAGAGGGGGCTGTTATAGCCAACACCTGTACGGTATCACCGGTGGTGTTATACTATGTCCTCGAAAAAGAATTAAAAATGGACAGAACAGATATAGGGGTGTCCTCAATGCACCCTGCGGCTGTGCCAGGGACACCGCAGCACGAACACTACGTTATAGGCGGAAGGCCCACAGCGGAACTTGACATTGCAACAGATGAACAGATCGCAAGGTGCGCTGAACTCGCAGAGAGCACTGGTAAGACCGCCTACGTGGTCCCGGCGGATGTGACCTCAGCAGTTGCAGATATGGGCTCCCTGGTCACTGCGGTGGCACTTGCAGGTGTCCTGGACTACTACTATGTGGGTACCCAGATAATAAAGGCCCCTGAGGAGATGGTTGAGAAGCAGATACTCATGACACTCCAGACCATGGCATCCCTGGTTGAGACATCAGGTGTTGATGGAATGGCCAGGGCCATGAACCCTGAACTCCTAGTGAAAAGCGCAAAGTCAATGCACCTCCTTGATGAACAGGAGGAACTGGACGCGGCCCTCAGGAAGATCTCCCAGCTCAACGATGATGTCATGAAATGGATCGAGGGCGCCGAAGTTAAACACACGGACCTTGTGGCTGCCCAGGCCCTCACAGGTGAACTCAAAACCGTCATGGGGGACCGTGCAGCTGAGGGTACAATAAGAAGGTGCATGAGGAAGATGTTTGAATAGGGGGTTTGAAGTTGATAGAAAGGATACTCAAGGACCTTGGAAGGGTGAACGGTGTTAACGGATCCCTGGTTGTTGGAAAGGACGGTCTCATAATAGAGAGTGAGGTTTCAGGTGACATCGACGCGGAACTCGTGGGTGCAATGGCCTCAGCGGTGTTCGGTACAGCCGAGAGGTCGGCCGAGGAGATAAAGCATGAGCCCCTCGAGCAGGTCATGATTGAGGGTAAACGTGGTAAGACCCTCATGATCGATGCCGGTGAGGGGATCCTCGTCGTGATAACCGACGTGGATGTGAACCTGGGAATGATCAGGATAGAGATGAAGAGGAGCGCCGAGAGGTTAAGTGACCTTCTCGGATAATATTAATTTATTTTTATCATGGTTATTTTTCGTAACATGACATTTATCTTTGTAGCTATTATTTAATTTTTTTATTTTTTGTTAATAGTTATCATTTAATAGTAAAGATTAGAGAATATATAGAAGTGCTACTAACTCAATGTATTCATTACAGTAATAATTTATCATATCAAGCGCGGGTGATTAGGTGAGCTTGTGGAGTAGTAAAGTTTCCTTTGAAGATTATTATGTTGATGATATATTTCCTCTTGTAAGATCTGCAAAGTTAAAAATTAACAAAAAATCAGTTTATACACCTTTATTATGGCTAGGGCACCTTCCCTCAGCTCAGCCACATATATGGAATCATTTTGATATTGAGACCATCATGGTTAGTGCATATGAAATTATTAGAAATCGAAGAGTATACGAAGAAATATGCGAAAAAGGGATCCACAAATATCTGGGCTTCGATGGTTTAGTGATAATGGACTCTGGAGGATTCTCCTTTCAGAAAAAGGATAGTTTAGAAGTTGATCCAGAAGACATACTTGAACTTTATGAAATGTCCAAGCCAGATCTAGGTGTTGTGCTTGATCATCCGCTCAATCCCTTGGAAAATGAGATGAAGAATAAGGATAGATGGATGAAAACTCTTCAAAATTCTGATTTAATGTTAAAAAATGGTAAAATTCCGTTAATACCTGTTGTTCATGGTTATTCTTTAGAAGATCTTAGAAATAGTTGTAATGACATAAAGAAGATTCATGAGAATCCTCCTATTATTGGATTGGGCAGTATAGTTCCTTTGATTTTTAAATGCAGAGGGAGTAAAAAATTTAAAAATAGTGTTAACTTCATAATAGACTCGGTAAGAATGGTAAGGAAGGAATTCCCAGATTCTTTATTGCATGTTTTTGGTATTGGTAGCGCGAAATCCATGCATCTGATGTACTCCTTAGGTGTTGATTCCCTTGACTCAATGGGTTGGAGATTAAAAGCGGCCTATGGCTGTATTCAACTGCCAGGAGTAGGTGATAGATATCCTCTTAATAAAAACAATGGAAGGCCTTCTTTAAGTAAAGATGACAAAAAACTCTTAGATCTTTGTGAATGCCCAATTTGCAGATACAAATCTTTAAAAGAGAAAATAGAAGTATTAGACTCTGATTTTAAGAGCAGAGCAATACATAACGCTTGGGTTTTTATGAGGGAAAGGGATTTGTATTATGAAAAATTATTGGACGGCAGTTGTTTTGATTTCTGCAATGAAAGATTAAAAAAAGGATTTTTTTCAAAACATTTTAATTACGCTCTTCAGGAAGTGGTTCATCAGAAACTGGGGTAATGGTGTATTATAATGGATATAGATGAAATAAAAAAAAGAATAGAATTCAATGAAACCGATGGAGAAGTTTTAATAAATTTAATTGATAGTGCCAATGAAAAGGGATATGAAATAAGTAGAACTTTTCGTTTGATAAAGAAACAATCAAAAAAGGTATTTAAAGACTTATCTTCTCTAAAAAAAATCATTTTTACTATCGATGACCTTAAAGATTATGGTCAGTTTAGAAAATGGTGTAGCGTTGGTATCGATGGCAGTTTTTATAGTGTAGGGCCTATTGGTTCTAAATGGTACGCTCCTTATTCAATTGTGAGGATACTTTTTGAAAAAGGATTATCTGGTGAACCTGTTGTTGACGTTTATGCTGCAGGAATAGAGGAAATTGATGAGAATAAACACAAATCTATTGATGGTGAAGCTTCAAGAAGAATGCTCTTAGGGGAAACCAAGGCTTTAGAAGATTGGAATACGAAGAACACAGAATCAATTGTATTTATTGACGGGCCAGTTGTAGATCCACCAGGTTATATTGATGAAAATTATGTTGAATACAGATGTGATGCAATAAAAAAAGCTACATCCCAGTCTTTGCTAGTAGGATGTGTTAAAAAATGTATTGATTCCCATTTCCTAAGGGAATATGAAAGGATTTTAAAATTAGAGAGAAATAAGTTACTCAAAAATTTCTCAGTAGATAAAAACCTTTTTGCTTACTTTTTCACTGCATACCGGCTTGATAACAATTATGATGATGTTCTTTTCACACATCCTCTTGAATTAAAGGATGAAATAAGTAGAAGATATTCTAATTATGGTATCAGAATATTTTCTGTTTTCTTCCAGAAAGATTTTTCTTCAGAAATTATCCGGCTTGATATTCCAATGAAGTATGATAAAGGTGATGTTAACTTGAGAGTGCAACGGGCAGTTACTGCGTCATATGAGTGGACATTTCCAGGCCAGAATATACCGGTACCTATTGAGATTGCCCACGAGAAGTGTAAAATAAGGGGGGGTGCTGCGCAGGTTATTTACGAAGAGATTCTTGCAAGAACACATGCAACAGGCAGCATTGAGGACATGATTATAATGAATAACATGGGGTGATTTAAATTAAAGATAAAATTGGTATTGTTTTAAGCGGTGCGACAACAAGGACTGCTAAATTTCAACTATTGGAGAGTTCTGAGTCAGGAAATATTTATGAGGGGATGCTGGTTTTAGTTGCTACAAAAATGGGCAGTAAGATCCTTGCACGAGTAGCTAAAATAGTTCCATTTAACGCTTATTATACTGAAGATGATCCTTGGTCTGAGGCACGTCGTAAAGGTTTACATATTCCGGATAACATCGCCCGCAAGTATGAGATATGTGAATTGGATCTTTTAATTCAACTTCCTAACACTGAAGTCAATTATCCTCCAAAACCAGGGGATGAAGTTTTAAAGATAGATCTTGAAGAGCACTATGAAGATATATTTGGTATTTCAAGGGATGAACCTGGTTATATATGGTTTGGAACACTATTTGGTTACAAAAAGGCACCAATACCTTTAGATATTGAGAAAGTCCCAATGCACATGGCAGTATTCGGTACAACAGGTAGTGGAAAATCTTTTAGTACAGGAGTCTTGATTGAGAAGTTTATGGGTATTAAAGCAAGTGAAAGTCGTGCTGTTTCATTTCCTATGATGATCATAGATGCAAATGGAGATTACTTAGAGTATGATAAATATTTTAAAAAACATGATTATGGGGATGTAGACCCCAGAATAAGTCCTGTAGGATGGGTTAAAAGATTTGTATTTCCTCACATAGCTAATGAAAACCATGAATTAATGGGAGAACCTGTCATTGGTATTGATTTAGACCGCCTTTCAGTTAAAGAAATGGCTGAAACAATTGTAATGTATTATAAAGGAAGTTTAGATGGTGCAGAACTTCAAGTAAATGGAATAGTAACTCTCTTCGAGTATATAAAAGAAAACTTAGGTTATGAGTCACTACATGATTTCTTTGTGGATGATGATAGCTATGAAGAATTGATAAGAGAATTAAGAAACTTTGATAACAAAAGAATAGCCTCTGCCACTAAACCTGCTATTGAAAGAGCATTCGAAAAATTTAGGGAAATAGAATATAATTATGGGATATTATCAGCGAAATCTGAATCAGAATTAACCAGAGATGACTTTATTGATGACATTACAGAAAACGGCGGGATTGCAATAATTGATTTTTCTGAGGAGGGGGCTACTGGTGTTGATATTCAAGTAAAACAGCTTGTAATGACATATTTGGCTAATTTGCTTTTTAACAAATTCTCAAAATATAAAATTGAAAATAGAACAAGATATTTAATTTTCTTAATAGAGGAAGCCCAGAACTTTATTCCAGATAGGAGTTATCCTATAAGCTCCAGTTTAGCTAAAAATAAGTTATCTTTAATTGCAACTCAGGGTAGAAAATTTGGATTGTCGCTATGCATTGTAACTCAAAGACCTTCATTTATTGATAAAATAGTTTTGTCTATGTGCAACACATTTTTTATACATAGGATTTCTCCCGATGATGTTTCTTATGTTAGAACAGCCACTGGGGGTCTTCCTTCTTCACTTGAAAATCGCTTAACACGTCTAACTCAGGGCCATATGATAGTAACAGGTCAGATGAACAAATTACCCTTTCCAATGATGATCAAAATTCCTAAGAGTGATAGGATAGTTCCACATCCTATGGGTACAACTGATGTTGTTTCAACTCTAAAAAGACTACGTGAAGGATTTGAGTACTGATGGGTGATTTTATGAAAACTCAGATATACAAAAAAGAAAATTTAACTTCTTGGGTTTCAAAAGAGGAAAATGGAACAAGTTTTGAGGAGATAGAAAGTAGAAAACATGTTATAAACAAGCTAAGAGATTATATAAAAATGTGTGAAGTTTCAAAAGGTCTTAACGCTTGTAATATTATAGGAGAATGGGGTCAGGGAAAAACTGAGCTTTATAATGGCTTTATTAGAAAAGAACTAGAAGAAAAGGGCCATATGGCCTTCTTTGTGTCCGCATCAACTCTTTCTAATATTTTAAAGACCAAAGAAATGATCAATGTTATTGAAAGAAGCTCTCTTTCATCTGTAAGAATACTTTCCACGATATTTGAGGGCGTAAACGCTGAAAATGAAATTGGTTTACCATCAATTAAAAGTTACGAATTTCCAGAGGACTATCTTGAGGATGCACTTGACTTCATCTTGGGAGATTACAATGGATCTCAAAGGATATTTATATTCATAGACGAATTTGAAGAGCTTTTAAATACTCCTGAGACTCTTAAAAGTATGATTTCAGGGATTAAAGAGCTTATTAATGGCAGTTATAAAAAAATAGATGCTAATGGTGATTTTTCAGGTTCTGTACATTTATTTATCTCATTAACACCTGATGCTAAATATAGGCTCGAAACAGATGAAGAACTAAGTTTAATTGCGGGTGGTTATGAAAGGAGAGTTCATGAGGTAGAATTAAGCACTATAAGAAAGTGGGAATCCATAGAATTTTTGAGAAATCTTATTAAAAGATTGTACGATGGATCAGAACCAACTCCTTATCCGCTGGGAGATAGTGGAATATTTGATACTCTTCATAGACTAAGCCTGGGAAATTTGGGTAACTTGAAGAAGTTGTTTATTGAACTTTTTACTAAATTTGCGAACTATGATGAAGACTTTTTCGAAGTAGTTGAATATGACCACTTTATTGATTTTCTACAAGAGACTAGAATATACGTTTTTGGAGCCCAAACACTTTGTGTTGATGTGGAAAATTATAAAAATATCTTAAGATATCTTAAAGATACATCGGAAGTGTCCAAAGATAAAATAAAATCTTTAATAAACCTATTTAACATTTTAATAGCTTATATGAGGCCTATTTCCATAGGAGATTTATCTAAATTCATCGATAGCGAAGAAGCCAGCGTATATAAATTTATTCGTATCATCAATGAGAAGGTAGAAAATGAACATGGTATCGATAACGCTATTATACCTGTATTTCCGCTCAAAGAACATCTAAGTTTTGAAGATATAAAAGAAAAGTTGAGTGATTATATAAAAACCGATGACATTCTGCAAAAAGAGGTTCTTCAGATAGGTGATTACTCGGAACCACTGGATCAATTCGAAGATTCTATAACATTTTTTGAAGGCAATTCAGATGCTTTAAATACGAGAATATTTATTCCAACTACATCAGAAAGCCTTAAAGAACTATTCAAGAATGAGGTAAATGAAGATTATTTAAACGAGATAGAGGCACTTTTCAGGGACATGGTGGATGAAAGTGAGCGCTATTACATAATTTCAAATACCTTTGCAGAAATCTTGTATCCTACTCCTATCCCAAGGTTCTTAGGATATATTCTCAAGAAAGAAGAGAGATTATCAATTTGGCGGAGAATCTCATTAAACCTTGCAGAGGAGTATAAAAACAATATCGAAAGTGCATTTATTGAAGGACTTGAAACTTATAAAAAAATTAAGGTTACCTACAAGAAAGTTGAGGTTACAGGTTCGGAGTTGAGAGAAAACGAAGTGGTTTTAAAGTTACATGATCCTGATCTAGAAGTTGATATTAGATTATTAACTAAATTTGTGCAGGGAGACATTAAAGAAACTCATATTAAAGAAATTTCGGAAACTCTAAAAAATGATTTTAGTATTCATGGCTGTCTCCTAGTATATAATGGAGAGTTTACACAAAGAGCCCGCGAACGCCTTGAATTGGAGGGATTAGGTAAAAAAGGGACATCTCAACTTATAGATATCCATCTTCATCAAACATTAACTAAACGGCTTCTTTGTGCATACGAGTCACGCAATAAATCTGTTGACAAGTCATTACTTAATATAGAATTTAAAAATATTTTTGATGATCTTAAGCTTCAAGAAAATATTAGAGAATGGCTTAAAATCCAGAAGAAAAAGGGATTAGTTGTAGATCAAGTAGCAACCGAAAACTTAAGTAAATTTGCTGATACGCTTAAATTATATTTAAATTATATTAATGAACCACTGTCTGCAAATGAAGTTTTAGAGAAAAACCTGAATGGCATATTAAAATTTAAACTTTATGGAACTAAGAAAGGTTTTATTAGAAGCGACCTTGAAGATTCCCCAGAGGATGTCAAGAAAATATCCATTGAGTTACGTGAACATGGCTTTTTAGAAGAATTAGATGGTAAATATAAAGTCATTGAACATCCTGTTGAAAGGAGAATATATGAAATAATCAAGAAGGAAGGCAAAATTAAAGAGAACGACCTCAATCTTTATTTTATACTCAAATCAAAAAGTAAAAACATTTTTTCTGATCTATTTCTGAATATTTTAGAATATAAAAATAAAATAAAGAGAAATAGAGATGAAATAGAAATTACAGACATAGAAGAGGAATACAAAGAGATTTTGAAACATTTAGATAAATTTAATAAAGAGCTTGAAAGAAAAGAGTTATACAAACTCTTTGGACATATTTTCATGACCAAAAAGAAGGGTCATAAACTTATCATGTTAGATGAGTTTACTAGTTTCGTTAATGAAAATTCTGATTTTATAAAAGAATATTATGGACACCCAGATTATAAAGAAGCAGTTTCAACAAAAATTTTCATATGTAAAAAGCTTTTAACGGAAATATTTTCTTGCGGCAAAAACCAACGTTGTTTAAAAACCTTTTTTGAAGGCGCGGCCAGAAAAAGTAAAGAATCTTTTCATGAAATTAAAAAGATAAAAAGTGATTTTGAAAGATTCCTTGAAACAATCTCTAAGGATTGTGAAACTATACTGAAATTAAAAATTGATGGTGGAGTTAAAAGTATTAAGGAATATACCAACATGTTAAATGATTTTGAAGGAATAAAAAAACTATACGAAAGTTCCTGCACAAAGGAAGAATTAAAAAATGCAATTTCAAATCTTGACGATTTTGATCACTTCAAATTTGATAAATCTCCATCAACAGCATATTATTATAACCTAAAGTTCTATAAAATTAAACAAAAGGAAGAAGAATTCAGGTCTAGAACACCCTACTCACTTTTAAAAAGTTTGGATATTGATGAACTTAAAAAAAGAAGAAATAAAGTCGCTGGTAAGCTAAAAAGTATTCAGATTGACCCAAAATTAAAACTAACAACGGAGTTTTTTGAAGAGATAAATTCGATTAGCATAAATGTGACTGAAAAGAGGATATCTCCCATTTCTTTGAGAGAACTAAGGGATCAAATAAAAGAAAGGATTAAAGAACTAAAAGATAAGTTAGATAATGTCGACATGTTATTAAACTACTTGAATGCCTTAATGAATAAGGAAAAGATGCTATTGGATACAATTGGCCATACTCATGAAATATTAGATATTTCTAATAAAGTATTTGATGATGGTAAATTAGAAAAAAACGAATTAAATAAACATAGAGAGAAATTTAATTCTATCAAAGAGAAGTATGAGGATCTACGTTTGCAAGACTTAAGAGCTTATGGGAAGGATCACGGAAATTGGCTTGAACTATTGGATAATTTGAATCATGACTTGAATTATGATATTAACAAGCCTATAAAAGAAATTTGGAGGAATTATAGGAAAAAACAGTTAGAATTTATTAAAGAATATGAAAATGTTCTTTACCGCGTTAAAATTAGTGCTGATTCGAGAGTGGCTCTTGAGGCTTTAATAAAAGAGTTCGCTTCAAAACTAAAAAATGATATAACGGAACAAGAAGTTTCAGCGTCACAAATAGATGATTTAAAGTTAAAAATTAAGAAAGAATTTGAATATCAAATGAAAGATGATCTCAGTCCTGACGAATTGGGCCTTTTAAAGGCTATAAATTCCCTGAGTGAAGCGGGAATTATTGATTATGAGAAACTTAAAAAAAGAGCGTTAAAAGAAAATATAGACTTTAAAAAAGCTCAGGAGGGGCTCATTAAGAAGGGTTATATCAAACTAGGGTTTTATTTCCCTAGTTAAATTAAATTTAGTCATATAATACACCTTTAAATTAGAGAACCATAGAATTTCAAAGTAAGGTTTGGACATTAGTGGGCTTGGGTAATAAAAAATAATTTCGTCAAACCCATATCTTTTTGCTTTTCTATTGATAAATTTTCCAAGTTCTTCCTTTTTTTCTAGTGTTAATTCCTGTGGATGTATGTCGTAGTATCCTAATTCTTCATCAAACATATGAATACCATATTTATCAGAAAGTATGCCATATGTGAGTTTATTATTCTCGACGTACTCATAAAATCGGTTGTGATAACGTCCATTGTAAAAGTCCCTAGGCCTTCCTAATCTCTGCGTCTTTTTTGTTTTTGAGCAGGAGGTAGTCCATATGACACTATCAGGATCAGGTAATTCTTTTCTAGATGAAATGTAGGTAAATCCAAAATCTTTTTCTAGAGATTCTCTCCATTTTTTTGAAGCTGGAAGTTTGGGGGGAGCCAATAGAGTCCTCCTATTGTTTTTTTAATTGATCAAGCAAATCAAATGGATCAATATCTTTATTTAATTTGTTATCATCATTTTCAGAGTCTAAATCATTTAAATAGAACGTTATGGCCCTTCTTATTGCAGAACTTTTAGATTCATCAAAATTAGATAAAGCATTTATTTTTTCCTCAACATGGTTGTTTATGTTGACTGCTATCTGAAATTCCTTTTTTTTACCCTCACACAAATCTTCGGTGCTCTTAAACAGGTCTAAGTTGTCATAGGAATAGTAGATGGCTTCCTGACAGAATTTTGATTTACTTATTTCGAGGTATTTAATTTTAGACTGAACCTTTCTAAATAACTTTTCACACACATTAATTATTCTTGTTGTATTATTCGATAAATTTTGTTTTTCTGACTTAAATTCGTCCATAAGTTTCTCTATTTCTTCGTATTTGCCTAAATAAAGAAGTTTTTTGAATTTTAGTGCCATTTCTAATTCAGATCTTTTATTTATCAATAAAGGTTCTAACTCATCGATTAATCTGAGTGAATCTTGGAACATAACTATAAATTTAAACTTATCATTGTAGGGGATTATATAACCTGAATTAAAAACCTCAGATAGAAGTACAACCAGCTCTTCATATTTGGATATGAGGCTGATCTGAAGATAATATTCATTTGATTTCTTATATTTCTTTAAATTCCAGCGGGAGGAACCATCAAAATAGCCAACAAGGTATAAATAAAACCATTCCTCTTTAACATAATCAAAAAAATTTATGTCCTCAGGAGGTTCTTTTATAACAAAACAGAACTCTTTATCTTTTATAGTGTTATTTACTTGTAATGCTTGGTCCTTTTTTATTATTATATAGGATATCAGCTGATCTAAAATGACAGAAATATCGTTGTTCATAATCTTCCAACTAGCACTTGGCATTAAGGTAACAGTACCAACGCCAAAAAGAGAATTAAGTTCTTCTAAGAATTTTTCATCTCCATAAAAATTCATTATAATGTTATTATATTTGTCAACAATGAATGAACCTCTTGCATCAAAGTATCCTGCGAGATAAGGTAAAAATATGGCGTCTTTTTTGAATTCCAATCTTTGCATGAAATCACCATATTAGTAATAACGTTATAAATGAGGGGAAAATTTTATATAGATAAATTAAATTTTCTACTTTTAAATACTTTCGATGTTCCATATTATAGTCAATGAAGCAACAAAAAGGTAGTTATCAGTGATATCATGCTTAAAAAAGGATTTGACAGATATTCTACATTTGGCTTAAGGGAAGAATGGCTCATCGATTATCTGATTTATGGTGAAGATTGGATAAAATCTGAGAGTAACCTTGGCCCTATTCAAAGAAAAGCAGTAATCAACTGGCTTTTAGATGCTAATTTATTAAGCTCAAAAGATTTATCTCAGGATTTATTAGAAATTTATTTCTTGAATCCAGATTTTACATTTTTTGTTTTATGGATAAACCTATATTATGGATCTCCTATTGTCAATTTTTTCTGTGATTTCATACAATTTAATGTAAAGGTAACAAAAAAGGAGGTTTTAAATCTTGTCCTGGAAAATGGAAATTTAGGAAGAAAGTCAGCAATGAACTCTGTAAGCGCTTTATTTAACCTTTTTAGACATTCAAGATTAAGAAAACTAGTTTCTATTGAAATGAAGGGTAATTATGTTCGACATATAATCAGAAAAACAGTTAATGTTGAGTCATATATGGTTGGATATAGCCTTTATAAATTAGCGGAGTATCTTGAAACCTCTAGAATTTCCTTTGAAGAACTCTATGATAAAGGCTGCCCTGGAGGGCCGTATAAGTTATTTGGAATATCAAAAAAGAATTTAATAAATCACTTAAAGATATTAGAGGAACTTAAAATTATCTCCAACTTCAATGAAGATTTTGTTGAACTTAAAGAGCTAGAATCAAAAAATATACTTAAATTTTACTTGAAGTCCCTCAAAAACCACGAAAAAATAAAACTTAGGAAATATGAAACAGAAATCAAAGAAAAATTGATAAAAAATATGTATAAAAGACCTTCTGCCATTCTTAGAAATAAAACAGAATTTAAAAATCTTTTCAAGAACTCAACAAATCGTGATGTTAATTTAATTCTTCTAGATTTCAAAAATATTACCTTGATAGAAAAACAGCTACAAAATTTTAAATTCAACAACCAGAACATAAATATAGTCCTCTTTTTATCTATAAATAAAGAAGATGTAATATTATTGAATGATAAAGCGAAAAAGTTATTTAATTATAAAAATCTAGTTTCTATAGTGCCTTGTGAACATTTTAAAGAATTTGAATTGTTTCTCAATAACAAAACACGTGGATTTACATTAAAAAATGAAGAATACCATGAAAAAGCGGATCAAATAGTTTCCCTATGGATTATTGATATGTTGCATTCTGGCTTTTTTTGGCATATTAATGGTGAATCAGGCTATTGTAACAAACTTTTGCATATTAGTAAAATGATAAACAATGATTTCTCAAGAAGAATTTTCCCTTTAGGTCCTGAGAATATTACTAATATACGTAAGAATAGAAACTTATGGAAGAATGGAAATTATCCAAAAATCTCGGAAATATTTCTTCTTTCTGAAAATCTCAATGAATTCAAATCAAAGACTAAAAAAGGTATTATATCTTATTTATCTTATCTATTACGTGATTCCAATGGAAACTGGATTGTCGATGATGATCTTCGCTTCATGGAAAATATCTACCATCCAGTAAAAACTATGATTGAGGTGGCTGTAGAAAGAGTATCCAAAAGGGGTGCAATAAATGAAAAGGATTTAATATTTCTTGCTAAGCCACCATATGGCCTTAAGGGGGATATGATAGGTCACGCAATAGTGTCTTTTATTCTTAGAACTTTAAAGGGGTACTTACTTATAAATGGAAAAGTAGTTAGTGACGATGAACTCAAAAAATTTAAGAAAAAGATAATCGATGCTTGGGACAGTTCTTGATTTTTACTCTTCAGGCAGTTCTATCCCGTAATGAGCAAGGCTCCTTGCAATTAGGATGGTTGCAATGACTGCAAGGATGGTCACAATGAGCGCATAGACGAATAGTCCGGTGAGTTCATTGCCTGCCTTGAAGAACTGTGTTATCAGTGCCTTTATGGCCTCGTTCCAGGCAAGAGCCGCTATTAGGCCGAATGCAGTAGTTATCAGTGTACCCATGGTCTTAAGAACTTCGAGTTTAAATTCCCCCATTTTATCACCCCCCTTAATTTTATATAGATATGATATTCAGGTCCACTCATATGGGTTGAACTCGGATGGTGGAATGTACATGACCTCAGCATATCCCCTCCTGAGGAGTTCCCGGTTTATGTTGACTCCGTCCACGTAGACCACGGCGAGGACCCTCCCGTATTTATCATGCCTTTTTGCATCGTCTATGTCGAGCTGCACGGTCCTTGAGAGGCACATTGATTTCATGAAGTCCTTCGCCTCCCTGTAGCCAGGCTCCCCCCTCTCAGGGGTGTTGACACCCACAAGGCGTATCCTCCCTGTGCCTGAAACATCGATGGTGTCCCCATCAACAACGTAGGTGCAGACTCCACTAGCATCATATTCGCCTTTTCCAGAGGCATTCCCTGTATCCGAGGTCATGTAATCCTCTGGACTCACATCCGGGTAATTACTGAGGTTCTGGTCCTGGTATTCTGATTCCTCTGATACACAGCCCGCCACTGCAAGAACGGCAAGTGCTAGGATAATCACAATTACTCTCCTGATATTAACACTCCCCTCTTCACTGTTAAATAATATGGGTTTACACGTATATATTAATTTTGAATCACGTGGGGAGAGATCCATGAACTGAAAAACATTTAATAGGATCGTCCCCCAATTCTATTAACATGGTTAAAAGGGTGCTTGAGAGGTTCACCAGGGACTGGCGCTTCAGGGATGCGGTGGAACACGTTGAGACGGTCCCCGCAAGGAGAGCTGAATACGCAGAGGTCAAGGATCTCCCTGAGAACATCATGGAGTACCTTGAGGGAAATGGCATCAGACTCTACCGACACCAGGCAGAGGCCCTCGAGGCAATAAGGGAGGGCAGGAACATTCTCATAACAACCCCAACGGCCTCAGGGAAGACCCTGGCCTTCAACCTCCCCATAATGGAGACCCTAACCCTCGATGGGAGTGCAACGGCCCTCTACATCTACCCTGCCAAGGCACTCTCAAGGGACCAGCTGAAGGTTCTGAGGCACCTGGAATCTGAGCTTGGAATCACACTGAACCCGGCAACCTACGATGGGGACACCCCCAGGGAGATGAGGCCATGGATACGTGAGAACTCACGGGCAGTCCTCACCAACCCCCACCAGCTCCACCGTATCCTCCCATGGCACCACCAGTGGAGGAGGTTCTACAGTAACCTCAGGTACGTGGTGATAGATGAGGCCCACCAGTACCGGGGTGTCTTTGGATCAAGTGTGGCGCTCCTCATAAGGAGGCTAAGGAGGATCTGCAGGCATTACGGTTCAGATCCCAGGTTCATCCTTGCAAGTGCAACCCTTGCCAACCCTGAGGAGTTCTCAGGTAAACTGACTGGCCTGGATTTCCATGTTATCTCAGGGGACACGTCACCCTCCGGCCCCAGGCACTTCGTACTCTACAACCCCTACAGCAAGAGGGGGGACCCATCGGCACACCTTGAAACATCATCCATACTCACCTACCTTGTTCTGAGGGGTGTTCAGACCCTCTGCTTCACCGTTTCAAGGAAGATGGCTGAACTTGTAACCCGGTGGACCAGGGAACAGCTTGACAGGGAAAACAGGAAGCTCATTGACCGTGTGACATCCTACAGGGCAGGTTACCTTGCAGATCAGAGGAGGATGATAGAGTCAGGGCTTCGATCCGGGAAGCTCCTGGGCGTCACCACCACCAACGCTCTGGAGCTTGGAATAGACATCGGGTCACTGGACGCCGTCATAATATCAGGGTACCCTGGCACCATGATATCCACCTGGCAGCAGGCAGGGAGGGCAGGGAGGAACAGGAACGACTCCCTTGTTATCCTGGTGGCATTCGAGAACCCCCTGGACCAGTACATCATGAAGAACCCCTCCTTCATCTTCGAGAGGCCCCATGAGAACGCCATAATCAACCCTGAAAACAGGTTAATACTCAGGAACCATACGGCCTGCGCGGCATCAGAGTTACCCCTCACCCTCGACGACTTCCTGGACCACGACTTCAGCATGGCGGTGGCAGGGGAGATGCTCGAGGAGGGGGAACTTGAAATCTCACAGGAGGGACTGGTGTGCAGCACCGACCCCCATTTCAGGTATGGGCTGGATGATATCTCATCAGATACCTTCACGGTGATATGTGAGGGCAGGACACTTGAGACCATGAGCAGGTCCCAGGCCTACAGGGAGGCCCATGAGGGGGCTGTGCTCATGAACCACGGCAACACCTACATCGTACGGGACTTTGACCTGCAGAAGAGGAGGATAACCGTTGAGAGGAGGGACGTGGAGTACCATACATCGGTCCTCAGGGAGACTGAGCTCAGGGTGATCAGGAAACTCAGAAGGAGGCGGGTGGGAAGCCTTGAGGTCAACTTCGGGGAGGTTGAGGTTACAGAGCACTACACCGGTTACAGGGTCATGAACTACAGCAGGGTCCTGGGTAAGAGGGACCTTGAACTTCCACCCATCAGGTTCAGGACCAGGGCACTCTGGTTCACGGTACCCGAAACTCTCAGAAAGAGGGTTGAAGGGGAGTACGGGGATGATGAAACATTTGAGGGCGGACTCCACGGGGCTGAACACGCGCTCATAGCACTTTTCCCCCTCCATGTGCTCTGCGACAGGATGGACATAGGGGGACTGTCAACCCCATGGCACCAGGACACACAGGAGGCAACGGTGTTCATCTACGACGGCTTTGAGGGTGGCATAGGACTTGCTGAGAAGGGTGTTGAGGTCTTCGAGGACCTTCTCAGGTCGACACTTGAACTTGTATCATCCTGCGGCTGCAGTGACGGGTGCCCGTCATGCATCTACTCCCCAAAATGTGGCAACGACAATTCACCGCTCCACAGGGACGCCACAGTGATGATACTCGAACACCTCATGGGTATGGTCTCTGGAGATGCCAAGGAGGAAAGCAGTGAGGAGGCCCCAGCTGTCCTTGAGGAGGTTGAACTCCTCTGCAGTGAGGGAAGGCTCTCTGATGCCAAACTGAAGCTGCATGAGATCCTTGAGGAGGAGCCAGAAAATGCAGGGGCATGCTACCTCATGGGGGCCATCCTCAGGGAGCAGGGGGAGGCTGAAATGGCCGATTACTTCCATGAGAGGGCCAGGAATGGAATGAATTGAATGGGGGGTACTGGATGTTTGAAAAACTCAAATGGGACCTCATGATGGAGTACGATGGAGTGGAGCTGGAGGAGGCCATCGGGGCATCCAGGGTGACCGCTGCTGGTTCAGAGGCACTTGAGGTATCCTTCACCAGGAAGGTGAGGTTCAGGGTGCGGGAATCAGTGGATGACATCCTCTCTGACCTCAAGCTCCTCAGGGGTGTTGGGCCGGTCACCGAGGAGCGGCTGAAGTCTGAGGGGTACCTCACGGTTCCCGACCTCCTTGCACATGAGAGGTACAGGGATGAGGCCTCCAGGGTCCTTTCCATGATCCAGTCAGGGGATGTCTACAACCTTAGGTGTTACCTCAACGCCTCCTCATCCGATGAGAGGGTGCTCACTGCTCTGGGACTCCTTGAGGGTGAGATGTTCACCTTCCTTGACATCGAGACCCTCGGGCTCTCAGACGAACCGGTGATACTCACTGGCATGGCCTGGATTGAGGATGATAAGATCCATGTGAGGCAGCGCCTCGCCCCTGAACCCTCCATGGAGGCCGCCGTCCTTGAGATATTCCACCACATCCCACCCGATTCGGTCCTTGTAACATTCAACGGGGCGAGCTTCGACATTCCCTATATAAGGAGGAGGTCAGAGTTCCATAACCTGAGTAACCGGCTGGAGCAGTGCCACGTTGACCTCTACCATGTGTCAAGGCGCCTCTGGGGTGGCAGTCTGCCTGACTGCAAACTCTGCACAGTTGAGAGCTATATACTGGGTGTGGAGAGGGACCTTGACATTCCAGGGGCATATGTGCCTGACTACTACCACACCTACCTCTCAACCGGTAACCCGGGACCCCTCGTACCCGTGGTGGAGCACAACAGGGAGGATATAATCAACATGGCCCTCCTCCTCTCACACATTAACTCCGGGTCCACTGATTGAACGGTTATGGTGCTGATGGGGATTCTGGAGGTGAAAAACCCAATAAATAAATATTTCCTTTAACATAATATCTGGTGGTGTTTTACATGGATATCCTGATTCTTGTAAACCGCGTGGCAGGGCTCATCCTGGGGGTCATGATAATAGTCTCATGTCTCATGATAATCTCGGAGCTGAGGTCCAGGGAACTTGCGGTCTCCATGCTCTTCCTTAAGAGGAGGGAGTCCAGGATTATAGCTGCATCCATATTCATATCATCCATCTTCACGGTACTCGTGGGCCTCACATTCGTGGGGGGACAGTCAGAGTTCGTGGTTGAGGGCCTGCTGAACCTCAACGCCCTCTTTCTCCTTGTAGCGGTGGGACTCCTGGCCTCGGTCATGGGGGGTGATGCCTGATGGTCCCTGGCTGGCTCATCATGATACCACCCATCCTGACCCTGTACTTTGCAGCGAGGATACTCTTCAACAACCTGAGATACAGTGAGGCGGCCCTGGGAATGCTCTTCTCCAACATCAATGAGACCACATTCCTCCTGAGGGTATTCGCTGTTTCAATGATATTCTTCTCGGCCACGAGGGTGATGGACCTCATTGACCTATTCCACCCGATACCCTGGAATGATGAGATAATAGCCTCCATAATATGGTTGGTTGACATCGTCCTTGTCTATGTCTTCTACAGGGTTGCAGCCACCACAGCACCCAAGGAGAAGAAGATCTGATGGGATGAGTGCAGACAGCTAATGATCTTTATAATAGAATCTGAATGTAGGGCCCAGTACCTCGGTGCGGGATATAACTGTTGAGGGAGAATCTGAATGGATAAATCTGCGAGGAAGATCATCGAGAGGGAATTTGAGAACCTGAGGGAGAAACTCCTTGACCTCACAATGCGAAACCAGCTCCTGAATTTCAGGCCAAGGTCAAGGACGGTTGAGGTTGTGAACCACGACCCTGAATACATATACACATACCTTGTCCTCAACGGGGGTAAGATGAAACTGGCCCCCAGGAGGGAACCTGAAGAAGAGACTGACCCCGGTAATGACCTGGAGGACCCTGAAGGTGAAGTGGATACCGTTAACGAGCTGGAGGACCCTGAAAGTGAAGGGGAGCTTGACCCCGGTGATGAGCTGGAGGACCTTAAACCCGATGATGAGAACGTCCTACTGACCGACCTCACAGAATCTGAACTCCAGAGGAGGCTCTTCTACATCAACCAGAGGGCCAGGACGATGATCCAGGAGCAGGGCTACAACATACTCTACCTCGCCCTGGGTTTCCTTGAGTGGATGGCCGCAGATGAACCTGACATCAGGAGGGCCCCCCTGGTTCTCGTCCCGGTGGTCCTTGAGAGGCGAAGGGCGGGCTCATCATTCTCACTACGCTGGGATGGCAGCGAGATCATAACCAACATGTCACTCCAGGCCAGGCTCAGGGAGGAGGGAATCGAACTACCTGAATTCAGGATGCCCCAGGGTCCGTCAGGGATCTCGGAGTACCTCAGGAAGGTTGAGGACGCGGTGAAATCCATGGATGGCTGGGGGGTCACCGATGAGGTCCAGCTGGGTTTCTTCTCATTCACCAAGTTCCTCATGTACATGGACCTTGACCCGGCATCCTACTCAAACTGGGATGAGATAGTTGAACGCCCCCTCCTTAAGGCCCTATTCTCCATTGAAATCGATGAGGACGACGGGGAGGTGGACATAGACAGCATCCCCTACGAGGACCTCTACCACGTGGTTGACGCCGACTCATCCCAGATCGCGGTTATAGAGGATGTAAAGGCGGGTAAGAACCTTGTGGTTGAGGGGCCACCAGGGACAGGGAAGTCCCAGACCATAGTGAACCTCATAGCCGAGCTCATGGCCGCAGGAAAGACGGTACTCTTTGTGAGTGAGAAGATGGCGGCCCTCGAGGTTGTGAAGAGCAGGCTTGACTCCATAGGCCTCGGGAGGTTCTGCCTTGAACTCCACTCCCACAAGGCCAGGAAGAAGGACGTCCTCAATGAACTGGAGTCAACCCTCATGGAGGCAGAGGCAGAGAGGCCAGACGCCGAGAGGGAATTCAGGAGGGTTGAGAAGCTGCGCGATGAGCTCAACGAGTACAGGAGAGCCCTCCATGAGCCACTGTACAGCATACAGCTCTCACCCTTCCAGTTATTCGGGATGAAGGAGAGCTCAGAGAGATACTTCAATGGTGAGCTGCCATTCGTCAGGATACCCTCACCTGAGACCATAACCCCCGATGAGTGGGACGAGGCCCTGGTGGAACTGAGAAACCTTGCAAAACTCGCAGAACTCCTCCCACCCCTCCATGAGAACCCGTGGTCAGGCACCGACCCCGGGATGATGCTACCCTCCGATGTGAGGGAACTTGAGGTCCTCCTGGAGTCGGTGATGAAGATTACCGATAAACTGATGGCAGCACTCAGGGAATTCCAGGAGAGGTACGGCTTCAGCCCAGTTAAGAATACAGGGGACCTTGAGAGGCTCGGGGAGGTGGTCTCTGTGGTTGCAGAGTCACGCCCCTTCGACCTTGGCGTCCTTGAATCAGAGATCTGGGACCGCTACAGGGCCGACGCCTTCACCCTTCTTGATAAACTCGAGGCATACACCCGCAGGAGGGAGATACTCGACAGGTTCCATGAATCTGTCCACAGCGTGGATCTGGAGGCCCTCCTCAGGGAGTACCTCAAGGAGTCATCCAGCAGGATAAAATTCCTGAGCGGCAGGTACAGGAAGGTAAGGAATGAGATAGAAGCCCTTTACGTTGGAAGGGCCCCTGAGAATGACTATGAGATCGTGGAGGACCTTGAGAACCTGATTGATGTCATGAGCCTGAGGGGGGAACTTGAAAGGTACAGTGGGGTGGCCGAGAGGTTCTTTGGTTCAATGTGGAACCCGGAAAACCCATCCATCCAGGACCTGAGGGCCACCGCGGAGTGGATAGTGAGGTTCAGGGACCTCCACAGCGATGGTCTCATATCAGAGAGGGCACTGGAGTGCATCTCTGATGGCCTTGACGGTGATAGGCTTCTCTCTGAATTCCATGAAATCCTCGAAATCCACAGTGAACTCCAGGATAAACTTTCAAAGCTCCAGACAAGGATAAACACCCATGCCCATGTCATATTCAACTCAGCACCGGAGGAGGTTCCGTTCCGCGCCTGGAGGTCAAGGGTTAAGGCCTGGAGGGAGGCCCTCAACCTCCTCCCCCTCTGGTCCCAGTACCTTGAGAAGAAGAGGCTCTGCATGAAGACGCGGGGGGCCGCATTCATACCACTAATAGAGTCTGGGATAATCAGCATGGAGGATATAAGGCATGCAATGGAGGGTAACCTTGCAGATGCCCTCCTTGAGAGGGCCTTCAGGGAGATACCAGCCCTTTACACCTTCATTGGTGACCTCCATGAGGCCAGGATAAGGGAGTTCAGGGAGCTTGACTCCAGGATAATCGAGCTCAACAGGAAGAGGCTCATACATCAGCTCACAAGCAACATGCCCACAGTCTTTGGAGGGGCGGCTCCAGACTCTGAGGAGAGCATCCTCAGCGGTGAATTCACACGTAAGAGGGGGCATATGCCCCTCAGGAAACTCCTTAAACTTGCAGGTGGCGTTATAAAGAGGATAAAGCCCTGTTTCATGATGAGCCCCCTCTCCATTGCACAGTACCTTGACCCGAGGAGCAGTGAACTCCAGTTTGATGTGGTGATATTCGACGAGGCATCACAGGTTAAACCGGAGGACGCCCTGGGGGCATTCCTAAGGGCCAGGAACGCTGTGGTGATGGGTGATACCAACCAGCTCCCACCAACCAGTTTCTTTGACCAGATGCTCACATCTGAGGAGGACTCTGAGGACGTGGCCACAGCGGCTGACATTGAGAGCATACTCCACCTCTGCAAGAGGAGCTTCCCTGTGAGGATGCTGAGGTGGCACTACAGGAGCCGGCACGAGTCCCTGATCGCGGTGTCAAACCAGGAGTTCTATGACAACAGGCTCCTGGTGTACCCTTCACCCTCAAGGGAGGATGGGGAACTGGGACTCCACCTCAGGTACCTTCCAGACACGGTATATGAGCGCGGGAGAACCTCATCCAACCCCCTCGAGGCCGCAGCCGTTGTTGAGGCCATAGAGGAACACTTCATGAGGTACGGCACATCAAGGAGTCTTGGTGTGGGCACATTCTCAGTTGCCCAGATGAACGCCATACTTGAGGCCCTCGAGGAGAGGCTTCGGGAGAACCCTGAACTTGAGCGGCTCATAAATCAGGAGACCGATGAGCCATTCTTCATAAAGAACCTTGAAACCATACAGGGGGATGAGAGGGACGTTATCTTCATCAGTGTGGGCTACGGCTTTGATGAGAACGGAAGGATGTCCCTCAACTTCGGGCCACTGAACCAGGAGGGCGGTGAGAGGAGGCTGAACGTCCTCATAACCAGGGCCCGTGAGAAGTGTGTGGTTTTCACCAACTTCAGGGCATCGGACCTTAAAACCGGACCTGGAACCCCCTTCGGTGTCAGGGCACTTAAGAGGTTCCTCAGGTACGCAGAGACAGGTGTGCTTGACTCAGATTCCACCAGTAATTCACAGGGCCTCTTTGAGGATTCGGTATACGAGTTCCTGGTTGACCAGGGATTCGAGGTTGACCGGGGCGTCGGGTGCGCCGGTTTCAGGGTTGACTTCGCGGTTAAGGACCCCGATGACCCTGGCAGGTACATTGCAGGGATCCTCACCGATGGTGAGATGTACAGCAGGGCGGAGGTTGCAAGGGACCGTGACAGGCTCAGGGAGGAGATCCTCAGGAACCTGGGCTGGAACATCATCCACCTCTGGTCCTCGGACTGGTACCGGAACAGGGATGAGACACAGAGGAAGGTTGCAGATGGCCTCTCTGAGATAGTTGATAAAACCAGGGAATCCAGGGAGCTACAGGAGGTGACTGAGGTGGGGATTCCGGTGGAGGTTGATGACCCTGAACCCCCTGAGTTTGATGAGGATTTAGATGAGTCCACCATAGAAGAGCAGGATGCAGCAGAACCACTGGAGCTTTCCGATGAATCCAGGGGGGAGGCTGTTGCCAGTTACGTCGAATACAGCACCGATAAGTTAAGAAAACCCGACGACCTCTACAAAAACCCGACACCCGTGATATCATCCGTTGTGAGTGAGATAGTATCAATGGAGGGTCCTGTGCATGTTGAGGAGGTTATAAGGCGTATAAGAGAGTCATGTGGACTTAGAAGAGCAGGGCGAAGGGTGAGGAGCATAATAAACTCTGCAATTGAGATGGCAGAGAACAACGGTAACATCAAGCGGAGCGGTGACTTCCTGCTCCTCACAGAGTCCATGCCGGTCACCGTGAGGAGAAGGACTGGCAGGGTTGACATCTCACTCATATCCCCAATGGAGATTGAGGAGGCTGTGAGAATAGCCCTCAGGTCCACCTCAGAGGTTGATGAGGTTGTGACACGGGTCTCAAGGATGTTTGGCTTTAAAAATACCAGCAGGAAGACTGCCACAGGTATCAGAAAGGTCATAGAGGAGATGGCCCGGAGGGGTGAGGTGGTGGTTGAGGATGATACCATCAGACCAGTTTGATGCAAGCATACCGCCATTTAGATTCGCATGGAGGCGTATATGAACCCCTACTCAATCATATCCCTCCTTGCATCTGTGATTGCATTCTACACATCGGTATTCATCTACTACAGGAACCCCCGTAATAACCTCAATCTGCTTGTATCCAACCTTGGTGTTGCTGTATCATTCATGGCATTCACCGAGTTCGTCTACCGGACAGTGGCAGCACCCGACGATGCCCTAATATGGCTCAGGCTGAGCCTCCTCTGGCCCATTATACCTGCAATTCTCCTCCACATATCCCTCACCTACACACGAAGAAGGGTGGGTAAACCGGCACTTGCAGTAATCTATGCACCTGCACTTATCTTCATATTAACGGGACTCCTCACTGACCTCTTCATTTCCGGTCCACTCCTCACATATTATGGCTGGACCTACGCCCTGCCGGAACCACCTCTGGTCTTTGCACTCTTCTCGCTCTGGACCGTTACCCTGACACTGACAGCGGCAGCCATCACCCTCAGGGACTACCTGAGATCCCGAGGGTACAGGAAGAGGGAGTCCCTCTACATATTCACGGGTCTTTTCGTGCCTCTGATTGTGAGCTTCACAACTGACTTCATCTTCAGGGACCTTATGGGACTGGTCTTCCCGGAGTTCACCCAGACCATGCTATCCATTGGCCTGCTCTTCATTGCCTACGGGGTCTGGAGGTACGACTTTCCAGAACTCTCACCTGCCATCGCTGCAAGGAGCATAGCTGATGTTATGCCCAACTTCCTCATCATAACAGACCTTGAGGGGAGGGTTACAAGCTGCGGCAGGAGCGTCCATGAGAAGCTCTCCTACAGCTCAGAAGACCTGCGGGGTAAACCATTCTGGGATCTGTTTGACCCATCTGACAGGGAGATGCTCAGGGAGGTGGTCTCTGGTTTTAGCTCATCTGAAATGGAGACCAGGATAATCTCATCGGACGGAAGGACAACTGACGTTCTCCTCACAGCATCCCCCATAAGGGGGCGCTTCAGGGAGCCCATTGGGTTCGTATTCATTGCAACTGATATAAGCCTCCAGAGGAGGGCCACAGAGAGGCTCCGTGAAAGTGAGATGAGGTTCAGGGGAGTTGCAGATAACATATCAGATGGTATCGCAATAACCGATGAATCAGATACTGTAATCTACTGGAACCGGGCACTTGAGGAGATAACCTCAACTGGAAGGGATGATGCTCTGGGAAGGAAGATGCCTGAGATATGCTCCGAGGTGATCCTTGAGACCCGTGGAAACGATGAGTTCCTCATAAGGGGTGAGAGGGTGGTCAGAATCTTCAGATTCAGCATCATGCCTGGTCTTGGAGCTGTGCTTGTGAGGGATGTTACAGAGGCCAGGAGATATGAGGAATCACTGATATCCGCCCTCAGGGAGAGGGAGACACTTATAAGGGAGATACACCACCGTGTAAAGAATAACCTGCAGATAATATCAAGTCTCCTGAACATGCAGAAGCCCTACATAAGGGACGCTGAGGACCTCAGGATATTTGAGGAGAGCCAGACCCGTATAAAGTCCATGGCCATGATACACGAGAACCTCTACCAGTCAGAGACCCTCTCAGAGATAAACATGAGGAACTACATCTCACGCCTTGCAACTGAAATCCTCTCAACCTACGGGGCCTCGGGTATCGTATCAGACATCAGAGTGGATGATCTGAGCCTTGATATTGAGCTGGCGGTCCCCCTGGCCCTCATAGTCAGTGAACTTGTCACAAATTCAGTAAAGTACGCCTTCCCTGATGGCAAGGGGAGAATCATAATCAGCTTTAACCTTAAAGGTGGGGTGTACCTCCTGGATTACAGGGATACAGGCCAGGGGCTTCCAGAAGATTTCAGTTCAGGTTCATCGGATTCACTGGGGATGACCCTTGTGAGGGCCCTTGTTGGTCAGCTTGACGGTGAACTTGAAACCTTCAATGAGGGAGGGGCGGTTTTCAGGATAACCTTTCCTGAGAGAAGTTCCTGAACCGTGTGATGAGGGGACAATACAATGATAAACTGTTTCTAGTGAAGTTCCTGAACCGTGTTAGGGAAAGAACTAAATTATCCAGTGGACATATATGTACATGGTGATAGGATGATCCCCTATGGACGTGAATTTCAGGTGGCCCAGCTCATATCCACAGTTATAACCGGTCTGAGCCTCATCTACATGCTGAGGGTCTCTGCCCATGACGGCAGGTGGATCCCCATGACCATCGCGGTTTTCATGCTCTTTATATCAACTGTGTTCGGTTTTATGAGGGAGATAATGGCATTTGATCTTATGAGGACCATTGAGTGGGTTTTCATCATGCTTGCAGCGGCAATGTTCCTCTATGCCTCACTGAGGTCCAACAGGAAACTGGAGGCTGAGACATGATACTAGTTCTCCTAAAGGCCGCATCCCTCATATTCATAACCCTTGCAGCAGCGGTTTCTGTGAGGAACTACATGCTCACAAGGTTCGCATCAGGGGTCTGGGGATTTGTGTCCATGGGACTTGTAAGTGGTGCCATAATCGTGGCTGTGAGGTTCATAAAGGAGTTCATACCCCTCATGGAGTTTGAGGTGGTTAAAATCTGCCTTCTCCCCGTTATGATGGCTTTCATCCTTGCAGCGTCATGAGCTTAACAGAGACATACTGAAGCCCATCTAGTTTTACTATTCGTAAGTTAGAGGGATGATCTGATGCCTATCTAGTCCTCCTCTTCATCTATCCCCTCGAACCTTGCTATCTCATCAACCCAGTCAAGGCAGTAGTTCTTCTCCTCAGCCCTTCTTATGAGTATTATGCCTGTCACTGCCCCAAATATACCTCCTATGAGATCTGTGAGGAGGTCCATCATGGTATCGGTGAGCGGATCCATAACGGGTGAGCCCTGGGTGGGACCAGTGGGGAGGAAGTGCTCTATGTGCCTGTAAAGGTGGTGGTCGTAGCCATACTCAACCAGTTCAAGGAGGGCGCCTATACCCAGTGTCACGAATATTATGAGGAACGCCATTATGAAGAGACTGGTCCTTATCTTCCCGTAGACGTAGGCGGTGTAGAGGAGCATCATCCCGATGAGGGCCACTATGAAGGGGACTGTGAAGTGCATGAACTTGTCATAGTAGGCTATTCTCCCGTACAGACCAAAGGTATTGCCCAGTATATACTCCAGTGCAACCACGGTGAGGAAGAGGATCTCTATCTCAACAGGGATGACGCTGAGGCCATCAGGGTGCCTGAGGGCCGGGAGGTACACCACGGCCACCGCAAGGAGCGTCATGAGGCCGAAGACCTTTGTGCCCCCGGCCCCGAAGACCACTATTATCAGGCCCATAACCACAAGGAATATCCTCATTGCCGTAAGCAGCTTTCTCTTCCATGAACCGTTCTCTCTGCATTCATTCATCCTTCAACCTCTCCATGATGTACTTCTCGGCCTCATGAGGAGGCCCCCAGGTGATTCAGGTTCATCGAGTACACAATACATCATCAGATAGTCCCTTCCCGGGAGTCATTCCAGTACCATGTGTTTTGAATACCTTTATTTTTATGTAATCTGTTCTGAATAAGCTTTATGAGGTCCTTCCTTTTTTTAACTGGAAAAAAATTTATTGAAAGATGAACATAATATACAGGGTGATCATTATGAATGTGATAAAGAGAAGGGGTTCCAGGGAGGCCTACGACCCATCAAAGATACGGGCCTCACTTGAGAAGGCTGCCATTGATGCAGGTTACAGTCCTGAGGAGAAGAGGGAGATCATTGAGAAGGTCTACCAGACCGTTACAGAGAAGATAAAGGGTGAGGAGGAGATCAAAACCGATACCATAAGGATGTGCCTTTTAACCGAGCTTGATAAGTGCGAGCCCTACATTGCAAGGTCTTGGAGAAGATTTGAGAAGAAGTATAAGGGTTAGGGTCTGCTTTTTACTTTTTTTGAGGATTTGAGAAGAAGTATAAGGGTTAGGGTCTGCTTTTTACTTTTTTTGAGGATTTGAGAAGAAGTATAAGGGTTAGGGTCTGCTTTTTACTTTTTTTGAGAAAATGTAACGATAGTTTAAGATTTTGAGGATCACCACTCTTTTGTTTGAATAGCTGACACGACCTATTCCGTCATAAAACCGATATGCATATATATTGCATGTCGATACAGTATATCTGTTGTAATGGAGGTTCCAAGCATGGAGAAAAAATACGTTGCTATGGCGGCTCTTATTGCAGTGATCATAGGGGCAGCCATTTATGGGATATCAGACAATGGAAACAGGCAGATACTCAGAATATCCACAACAACAAGCCTGGAAGATACAGGGCTCCTTGAGAGTGTGGAGGCAGCATTCGAGAAAAAATACCCTGACATCGATGTGCAGATAGTTTCAGGTGGTACGGGTATAGCCCTTGAGCGGGGAAAAAGGGGCGACGCCGACCTCGTCATAGTGCACGACAGAACCAGGGAGAAGGAGTTCATAAAGGAGGGTTACGGTACAGGAAGATACCCCTTCGCCTACAATTACTTCTACATTGTGGGACCAAAGAGTGACCCCGCGAATATCAGTGAAGCTAAATCTGCAGAGGACGCATTCAGGAGGATCCTTGAGGCAGCAGCCAGAAACCCCTCTGTGAAATTCGTATCAAGGGGGGACAACTCAGGCACCAATTCAAGGGAGATAAAGATCTGGAAAAACGTAACAGACTACAACGCAACAGTCAATGGATCAGCATGGTACATTGAAACCGGGAGCGGAATGGGGGACACACTCAGGGTTGCAGACCAGAAGGGCGCCTACACACTCACAGATTCAGGCACATACCTTGCCTACAGAAGCAACATCACACTTGTGACATACCTCACACAGGATAAGGCGCTACTGAATGTCTATGCAGCAATACCCGTGAACCCAGAGAAGGTGAGTGGTGTGAACAGCGTGGCTGCAGAGAAATTTGTTGACTTCCTCCTGAGCGATGAGTGCCAGAAACTCATAGCAGATTACGGAAAGGATAAATACGGTCAGTCACTCTTCACAGCCCTCTTTGGAGGGGATGAACCAAAAAGCTAATAGGAATACTTAATATTTACTTTTTACTTACAGATTTCAACTGATTTAATTTTCCAGGAGATGCTGGGAATTGAATGAGATACTAACTGGATTCTTAAGGGCCATTGAACTCATGGCATCACTTGACCCTGAACTCATTGACATAACAGCAAGAACCCTCATGATCTCAGTCTCATCCACGGTCCTGGCATCTCTAATTGCAGTTCCGGTGGCGGCGATGATTGACCTGCAGGATTTCAGAGGAAAGAGGGCCCTCCTTAACATCATACAGACCCTCTACAGCATCCCCACGGTACTTGTGGGCCTCTTTGTATTCCTCCTCATCTCACGCTCAGGGCCACTGGGTCCGCTCAACCTCCTCTTCACACCTGCCGGCATGGTACTCGGCCAGACCATACTCATCCTCCCGCTGGTCACAGGTTTCAGCATCACAGCCCTCAGAAGTGTTAAACCGGAGCTCAGGGACCTTGCAAGATCCCTGGGCGCCACCGAGTTCCAGGTTATGCTGAGGGTCCTGGAGGAGGCAAGGTACGCTGTCATGGCAGCCATCATACTGGGATTCGGGAGGGCAATCTCAGAGGTCGGGGTCGCCATAATGCTCGGTGGAAACATAAGGGGCTTCACAAGGGTCATAACAACCGCCATATCACTTGAAACCTCAAGGGGAAACCTTGAACTATCAATAGCCCTGGGGATAATACTCCTCATCATATCACTGGCCGTTAACACAGTACTGAACCATTTCCAGGAGAAATAGTCATGAATGTGCTTGAACTCCACGGGATAGAAAAGACCTACCGGGACGTGAGGGTTCTGGATGATGTGAATCTTGAGGTCAGGGAGGGTGAGACCCTGGGGATCATAGGGCCCACAGGGGCAGGGAAATCCACACTTCTACGTATAATAAACCTCCTTGAAAGGCCTGACAGTGGCGAGATAATCTTCCAGGGCGAGAATGTGGCTGAGAAGAGGGAGGTGGATGTCAGGAGAAGGATGGGCATGGTATTCCAGAACACCCCCGTATTCCGGGGTACCGTGAGGGAGAGCATCCTCTACGGTCCCCATGTGAGGGGAATGAAACCAGAGGCCAGGGAGGTCCGGGAGGTCCTTGAACTGGTGGGCCTTGAGGACGCCTCAAGGAAAACCACTGAACTGTCTGGTGGTGAGAGGCAGCGCCTGGCCCTTGCCCAGGTACTCATAAACCGGCCTGAACTTGTGCTCCTGGATGAGGCAACATCGAGCCTTGACCCTGTATCCACAAGGAGGATGGAGGAGGTCATAGCTGGGCTTGACGTTACGGTGGTACTCACAACCCATGACCTCATCCAGGGCCAGAAGCTCTCTGACAGGATAGCCATACTCAACAGGAGGATCCTCCAGGTGGGTGAACCAGCTGAGGTGTTCAGGAGGCCTGCGAGCAGGTTCGTTGCAGAGTTCGTGGGTGCAGAGAACATACTGAGGGGAAGTGCCAGGGTAACCCCCGACGGTGTAACCCTCATAGAATGCGATGGCGTGAGTATCTACTCGTCAGAGGAGGCCGAGGGCATGGTTTCAGCCACCGTGAGACCCGAGGATATAACCGTATCCTGGGGGAGGGTGGAGTCAAGTGCACTGAACCAGCTCCGGGGGACCGTGAAGGCGATACGTGATTCAGGCACCCTGCAGGAACTTGAGGTCAGGTGTGGTGATGAGACACTAACTGTCCACATGACAGCAAGGTCACTCCACGATATGGGGATCACCACAGGCTCAGAGGTCTGGCTTGAATTCAAGGCATCCGCGGTCCATGTAATCAGATGAAGCGCCTCGGATCGGTTTCGATGTCCACGACAACCGGTCCATCTGTTCCGAGGGCATCTGAAACAGCATCCTCCAGTTTGTCTGGTTCGGTGACCTGGATTCCCCGACCGCCACAGTTCTCAGCGAACTCTGCGAAGTCAAAGTTCTGCAGTTCGGTCTGCCAGGTGGGAAAACCCTCAACCAGCTGCTCCTGCATTATCATCCCGAGGCTCCTGTTGTTGAGTACGAAGACCCTCACAGGGAGATGGTACTTAACCGCGGTGAGAAATTCAGCCATGACCATGGAAAACCCTCCATCACCTGTTATACATGCAACCTCCCTGTCAGGGAACTCCAGCTGCGCTGCAATAGCAGCTGGAAGCCCGAAACCCATTGAACCAAGGTACCCCGAGAAGATGAGCCTCTGTGTGCCCCTCATCTGGAAGTTCCTTCCAAACCACCAGCCGTTCTCACCAACGTCAAGTGCTATGACTGCCCCCTGATCAAGGAGGTCATTGAGGACAGCCATTATGTACTGTGGCCTTATGGGCCTTGAGGATGGGTCGATTTCAGATTCAAGAAGATCCAGCCACCTTGCCCTGAGTTCCCTGAGCTCTGCCCTGTAGGACTCCCTCCTCCTCTCACGGGTCATGGAGAGAAGCTCAGGTACTGTGTGTGATGATCTACCCTCGAGGCCCATCTCAACCGGGTGGCGCCTTGCGATCATGAGGGGTCTATGTCAATCTGCAGGATCCTCCCAGGGGGAAGCTGGGTGAGGTCAGAGAAGGATGATCCGATAACAATAAGGAGATCAGCTTTTCTAACAGCCTCTGCAGCCGCAGTGGACCCCAGGCTCCCGTGGCAGCCCAGGTAAAGGGGGTGGTGGTTATCAACAACCCCCTTACCCCGGAATGTGGTCACAATACCGGCCCCTATCCTCTCTGCAAGTTCAACAACACTCTCTGCCGCTTCAAGCGCCCCGAAACCAGCGATTATTATGGGACGCTCTGCAGAATCAATTAAGGATGCGGCATCCTTCAGCTGATGTCTGGGAACGGTCACCGATACCGGGGCGATCGAACCGGCCAGCGGCCTCACTTCGGCAGTGCACTCCATTGTCTAAACGTCCCTGGGGACATCGATATGTGAAACACCCCTCTCAATGATGGCGTGTTTCAGGGCCTCCCCCACAATCTCCGGGGTCTCATCAGGGCTTATGATGGTCATGTTGTACACTGTCAGGGACTCGAAGAGGCTGTGCTGGTCTATCTCCTGACTTGCACCTGTCCCGATCCTGTAGGTTTCAACCTGTCCTGTCACAGCTATAACCGGCGCCCTGTCAAGGGCCGCGTCCAGGAGTCCGGTTATGAGGTTCGATGCCCCGGGGCCAGCGACTGCCAGGCAGACCGCAGGGTTTCCTGTGAGTTTGCCATAGGCAGAGGCCATAAATGCCGCTGCTGCCTCATGGCGCACCTGTATGTACCTCACGTCACTGTTCCTTCGTATTGCATCAACAAGTCCCAGTGTTGATGTACCCGGGATCCCGAAGACGTACCTGACTCCCCAGGCTGCAAGCTGTTCTATAAAAACATCAGAGACCGTCCTCCCTGTCCCCATGGATCTGGAACCCAGCCTCACAAACGCGTCCTTTGGTGCGTTGCATACCGGGCAGCGCCATTCCACCGGGAGTGAGTCGAATTCACCCTCATTTTCCTCATGGAAGATGTAATTGCATACCGTGCACCTGAAGTCTGCCATCTGAAGCCCTCATTTCACCTTCAGGGTACCAACCACAGGGAACCTTTCAAGGAGTTCCCTGCCATGGGGGGCTTTCTCCAGCTCATGGGTGAGATCCCCTCCTGCCCTGTGGATGACCTGGTGACGGCCATCCCTCCATAGGAAACTCTCTGATACATCATAGACAATCCCGTCACATGCAACGTATGCGGGACCTGAAATTCCATCAAATTTTCTGAGATCATCAGGGGTGAACTCCCTCATTCCACCACCCAGCCGCTTCACTTCTGGCCCCATTTTCTTCAGGATACTCCGTTGTTAACTCAGCCATCCCAGCACCATGGGAAAGACTATTCAAGGAATTTCCTCACAAAGGGTGATGTTTCACCGCGCCTCATGAAGTGCCCTGATGGGCCCTCACCCAGGAACTCTGAGAACCATGACTCATGCTGTATCTCCTCGTGGAGTATGGAGAGTGCCAGGTCATAGGTTCTGTGGTCCTTACCGGCCGTTATATTGCATATGTGGGTGTACTGCCTCACAGCGCACCTCTCTGCGGCAACAAGGACCTCAAGTATCTTCATGGTGTCAGTGGTCTTCTCAGGGAGGTATGCCGGGGGGCAGCCTGAGATATCATGGAATTCCTTCATATCCTGTGGGAGTTCACCTCCAAGTTCGTATATCCTTGGGACAAGTGCCTCAAAGTGGTTACGGTCCTCTATCCTTGCAGATTCCGCTATCTCCTTTATTCCCTCACCATCAAGGCCTATCAGGTTGGCCCTGAGTATCGTGTAGTAGTAGAAGGTTGTGAGTTCCGCCGCGGCGTTCTTCACAAGGAGTTCAACGAGTTCATCCACATCTATACCTGAATTTTCAACCATTTCACGGGTAACCCTGGCCATACTATCACCTCTGAATATTATGTAGGACATCCCTAATAAAATGTGATAGTGAATATCCTTCCAGGGTAATTTCTGAAAAAATTTCAGGAAAGGGCCAGGTCAAGTATCATCATGAGAACAAAGCCTAAAAGGGCTGATACCGTTGCAAGGTCCGTGTTACCACCACTCTGGCACTCGGGGATGATGTCCTCTATCACAACGAATATCATGGCACCCGCAGCAAAGCCCAGGGCGTAGGGCATGACCCATGAGAATGAGTAAACCAGAATAGCGCCTGCAAGACCCCCGAGGATCTCAACTAGACCCGATACCTGGCCGTAGGTGAAACTCCTCCATTCGGATAAACCCTCACCCCTCAGTGGCAGGGAGACCGCGGCCCCCTCAGGCAGGTTCTGTATACCTATACCCAGGGCCAGGATGATGGGGGCTGCAAGTTCACCTGTGGCTGCAGCGGCCCCGAAGGCAACGCCAACCGCAAGTCCCTCCGGGATGTTGTGTATGGCAACGGCAAGAAGAAGGAGCCTGTTCCTCTTCCAGGTGGTGGGGAGCCCCTCTGCATCCTCAGGGTCGCATCCAGGGTGAAGGTGGGGTATGATCTTATCCACACCTGAAAGGAAGAGTCCCCCTGCAAGGAAACCAAGGGCCGGCGGTAACCACTCGGCATACCCGTTGAGGGCTGAAAGTTCAATTGCAGGGACCAGGAGCGACCAGAAACTTGCAGCGATCATGATACCCGCTGCAAAGCCAAGTGAGGAGTCAAGGAGTTTTCTCTCAGCCCTTACAGGCAGAAAGACCAGGGCCGCCCCTGCAAGTGTCATGAGCCAGGTGAAGACAGTTGCAAGGAATGCGTTGAGGATGGGGTCTGCAGGGTTCATTGTAGATTGTATGTCTGTGGTAACCTAATAAAGTTACACAGGAAAACACATCTTGAGAAATCGGTGACTATAATATCACCACCGGGATTGCTGCACTGTTACTGGGGGAAAACATTAATATATTCACCACCCAATCTATGAAACAGTCACGATGACAGGATCACTCTGCAGGAAAGGGGAGGCGTGTACAGAGAACCAGAAGAGGGCCGTTAAGAAGACCGACGGGCCACTTGTAATTGTGGCAGGACCTGGTGCCGGGAAAACAAGGGTTCTTGTTGAGAGGACAGCTTACCTTGTTAAAAGAAAGGGGGTTAGCCCGGAGAATATACTTGTTATAACCTTCACAGAGAAGGCCGCAGATGAGTTGAAGTCAAGGCTCATAAACTGCGTTGGACTGGACGCCGAACTCATGCAGATATCAACCATACACTCATTCTGCAGCACCATACTGAGGGAGCACCCCGAGGAACATGACCTTGGAGCCGGATTTGAGATCCTGGACGAGGAGTCCCAGCTGATGTTCCTTAGATCAGTCTTCTACAGGATCGGCCTGAACAGCTTCATGAAGATGGGTGAGGTCCATGAGGCAATCGAATTCTTCAACAGGTGCACCGAGAACTGCGTGGACCCTGACGAACTCATGGAGGCCCTCAAAAAACGTTACCCTGATAAGAAGAGATACCATGGCATGGCAGCCTGCTACAGCCAATACCTGAAGGCACTAAGGGAGGAGAAGAAGATAGACTTCCCAGGACTTGAAAAGGAGGTTTGCCTCCTCCTTAAATCAAACGAGGATGTCCTTGAATCTGTCAGAAATAAATACAGGTACATAATGATCGACGAGTACCAGGACACAAGTCCCATCCAGGAGAGGATATTCAGGAGGATAGCAGAACCCAAATCAAGCATATGCGTCGTTGGGGATGAGGACCAGAGCATCTACGGGTTCAGGGGCGCCACCCCCGAGAACTTCATAAGGTTCAGGGACAAATACGATGCAGAGGTGGTGTTCCTTGAGGACAACTTCAGGTCAAGGGCCGGGATAGTGCTCACAGCCGACAGGTTCATGAGGGGGGAGCGGCACTACCAGAAAACCATAAAGCCTGTGAGGGGCGGCGGAACAGACGTGGTGATACTCAGGAGCCGTGATGTTAACTCCGAGGCCCGGAACATAGTATCCCTGATAAAGAAACTTAAATCCACAGGCAAAATCCCCGACTATGGATATGTTGCACTTCTATTCAGGAGCGTGCGCTACCATGCAGATAAGATACTGAGGGAGCTCAGAAGGGAGGGGATCCCCTACATAGTCCGCGGTGACGGGTCATTCCTCAAAAGGTACGAGGTAAGGAGGATGCTCTACTTCCTGGCCTACGTGGACCCCCCTGATTACGACGATAAATTCAGTGGAAGATGGGGTGGCTGGTGGAACATCTCCATGTTCCGGGGCGACTTCCTTGATCTGGGTGAGGAAACACTGGAGGCCCTTGAATCCCTTGAGAGGGATGTGAAACTCTCGGATTTCACCTCAATCCAGGAACTCGAGGCTGCGGGTATCAGGGGTGAGGATGCAGAGAAGATACTCGGCCTCAACAGGATCAGGGATGAACTTGAACAGGGCTCACTGAGTGTCCTCCAGACCTTCTACAGGATACTGGAGGTGACGGGTTACCTCAGAAGACTCCTCCTTGATGGTAGTGACAAGAGCAGGGCAAGGATATTCAACCTTGCAAAGCTCAGTTCACTCATAGACAAGTACGAGACCATAAAGCCGGGGGCCAGGATACAGGACATCCTCTGGTACCTCTACCTCCTCCCCCAGCACCTCCACCATGACGAGGCCGTCCTGGAGGACCCGGCATCAGTGAAGGTGATGACAGTCCACCAGGCAAAGGGTCTTGAGTTTCCGGTTGTGTTCATCTGCTCGGTCATAAAGGGAAGGTTCCCTGGTATAAAGAGAAGGAGAAAGGAACTGGTGCCCATCCCCCAGGAACTGCTTCTCTCATCTGGGGAACCCGAGGATGAGGACCGTAGGCTCTTCTACGTTGCAATGACGAGGGCACAGGACGCGCTAATCATCTCCACCGCACCCAGAATCAACACAAGGAAGGTGGGGATCTCACCATACATCACCGAGTTAAGGGAGAAGTGCGGGATATACGAGTGTGAGTGCACATCCATTGAGGGGTGCCTTGAGAGGGAGTGGGCAGAGGAACCCCTGAGGATCAACTTCTCGGCCCTCTTCACCTACGAGGAGTGCCCCTTCAGGTACATGATGATCTACCATTACGGCTTTGTCTACCCTGAAACATTCATGCAGCGCTACGGTATCATACTCCACAGGTGCCTCGAAGAGTTACACCTTGCAATGAAGAATTCAGAGGATATAAACGGGGCATTCATAAGGGAACTTGTTGAAAGGTGCTGGATACCCATGGGGAGAGACGATGAGGTGAAAAAGAGGCGCCTTGAAAGGGAACTCCTCAACTACTACCATGACAGCAGGGACCATATAGAGGAGGTTGTCTCGGTGGAGGAGCCATTCTCCATACCCGACGATGATATAATAATAGAGGGTCGGACCGACCTCATCATCAGGAACTCTGGGGGTGAACTGGAGCTTGTGGACTTCAAGGCCCGGGAACATGGGGGTATTGAGAGGATGGGGCTCGAATACCAGCTCCGGACCTATGAGTATGCACTGAGGGACAGATACAATTTTGACAGGCTCTCTGCATACGCAATAAGGGACTCCATGAGGATGTCATTTGACTCCGACCCCAACTTCACTGTGAGGGAGAGGATAGAGGAGACAGTTCAGAAAATAAGGAGTGAGTGCTTCGAGCCCCGCAGGAATCAGTTCTGCTCAAGGTGTGTGTTCAGGAACTTCTGTGGGGTATAGGTCTGTGGACTTTACGCATTTGGGTGATTGAGGTGTTTCTGATGGATTTCACACATTTCTATGATGTTTTAAGGGAGAACATTAACAGTTACCGTGGAGAATATGAGAGGATAGTGGACTACGCCCCGGATCTTTTCCGGCTGCTGGCTGACGTGCTTAGGAGTGATGAGCTGGGGAGTGATGAGCGGCTGAGGATATCCGCCGCCATGGGCTACCTGGTGGCCCCCTACGATGTGATACCCGAGGAGATCTATGGTCCACATGGATACATAGACGACGTGTACCTCTGTGCTGTGGTTGTGGATGAGCTTGCATCCAGGCACGGGTACGGGTTCCTGGAGGAGTACTGGGCTGGCGATGAGGACCTTGAATACGTGATTGAGGAGTGCATGGAGAGGGCCTCGGAGATACTGGGAGAAAAAACAGAGGAAATACTCTCATATGCCGGTTTGAGGTGAAAGGTCTAAGTTTTATGATTTCCAATATTACTTTAATATGATTTTTATATGAAAAGCCCTATTGTTTTAAGAAATTTTATTTTTTAATCTTAAATTAAAAAATTTTAAATACAGCTAGATAGAATAATATAATCATTAAAGGGGTTCTGGGGGGGGTAAATTTTGAAGGATTTTCTTTATGGAACATCCTCCTTAAAAGAAGCTGCATGCACTGGATTTGCAATTCTTATACTTTTACTCACTTTATTTGCCCTGGCAGGCTCAACTTCCGCCGCTGAACTCAACGACTCGGCAATACCGCCGCCCGGCATTGACCCATACGGGACAGTGAAGTCCTGGAATGGGGACCCGATTGAAAATGCAACCGTTAAGGCCATTCAGGGTGGTGCGACAGTTGCAGAGAACACCACCAGTTCATCGGGAACCTACAACCTTATTCTACCTCCAGGCACCTATGAAATTGTGGCATCAGCCGAAAATTACACCCCATCATCACTTATTCTTGACGTGAATGAACCCCTCGAGGTTAACTTTGAACTTGCATACCCCAACTCATTCTACGGCACAATCCATGACGCCTCCGGCGCGCCACTGGAGAACGTCATCGTTGAGGTCCGTGACCAGCTGGACGTCACCATTGCAGAGAACTACACAGATTCTGCTGGCAGATACATGGTGAACTACGGCAGATACTTTGATGAACACCCCGGAGTAATACAGGCCTACCTTGCTCTCGTGGCCTTCCGCGGAGACCTCTTCACAGAGAGGTACAACATCCTCATGGACCGTGGTGAATCATCACGCTTTGATTTTGAAATGGAGTACCGCACCTCCATCAGGGGCACTGTGAGGGGCCAGGAGACCCTGCCATCAGGTATCCCTGTAACAGTCCTTCTTGAGGCCGAGAACCGCACAGAGTACACCGACCCCTATGGTAACTTCTACTTTGAGTTCAGAGAGGATGAGGTCCCCCTCGTTGAGGGGGGTAACTGTGGATGCATATTGCTACCACCCCTGGAGCAGTGATCTTACCCTGCAGCCAGGTGATGAAATCTCACTTAATATCGTCCTGGACGAGAGGGCGCTCCTCACGGTTAACGTCACCAACTCAAGTGGAGAGCCCGTTGAAGATGCTGTTATCTCATTTGCTGGAATGGAAGGGTACACCGGTGAGGATGGCTCAGTTAAACTGGCTGTCGAGACAGGAGAACTCAACCTTCAGGTTTCACATCCACTCTACGCCCCTGAGACCAGAACAATCAGGTTGTTGATGGTGAAAACACCCTCAGCATTGAACTAATAAGGCTCGGGCTTCCGGTTGAGGTTAGGGGAACCGTGGTTGATAGGGGAACACCCATTGAGGGCGCCGAGGTTGTCCTTGAATCAGGCTCATTCCGGTTAAGCAGGTACACCAGTTCCAGTGGGGAGTACGCCTTCAGCACAGATGACCACCCCCTCCTCACATCAGGTGTGCCTGTGACACTCAGTGTGCAGATGTGGATGTATAAACCCTACGCTGAGACCTTCACAGTCCCTGAGGCAGGGGATTACAGGGAAATTGAACTTGAACATGAAACCACACTGGGGGGTTATGTGAGTGACCCCGATGATAACCTCGTATACGCGGATGTTACCCTCAGCTACACCCAGAATGGTGAACCTGTTGAGCTGACAGCGGGTCTTGATGAGGGAGGCCATTACCTCTTCTATGGTGTTGGACCCTCAGATACAGGGACATATGACATCCGCGCGTACCACCCACTCTACAGGCCCTACCATGCGGTCATAGCCCTGAACATGTCATCTGAAAATGTCCATAACATCGTTATGGGCTACTATGACGGCTCAGCATCCTTCAAGGTAGTGAACTGGGATGGGGAGCCGCTGAGTGGAGTGGGCATCCAGCTTGATGGACCCGCCTACCTCTACAGGGTCACCGGGGCGGATGGTGTTGCACTCTTCAACCACATCCCCGATGGCCTCTGGACCTACACCATGGGGCCCTACGGCTATGTACCGGTCACCGGTAATTTCACCATCACTGATGGTAGCAGTGAGTCACTGACTGTGAGGCTCATAAGGAAGGGGCTTCCTGTGACACTGCAGGGTCACGTCTATGACTCAACGGGTGCACCGTTACGTGGTGTCAGGTTGTACTTCTGGCCTGACACACACCCTGGATACACATCCATATGGGGTGACACGAATTCAGAGGGGTTCTACATCTTCACAACCCAGAATTTTCCTGAACTGGTATCAGGCCTCTCAGGTCACCTCAAAACCTACCTGTCACACTACCGTGACGCAGACATCTACCTGTTAATGGGTGAGGGTGTCACAACCCAGGACATCCGCCTGGACCTCTGGCCCTCAAATATCACGGTTAATGTTACTGACATTAATGGCAACCCTGTGGCCGGTGAGAACGTCTACCTCTCTGGTCCGGACAGTTTCAGTGGCACCACAGGTGCAGATGGTCTTGCTGTATTTGAACACTGCCCGGCCTCAGAGTACTGGAATGTCTGCATCTACCCCACTAACTACTACTACTGGGACGGCTACTGGTACACCCTCACAGAGGACCGGAACCTGACTGTCAATGTCACACTGGTTCCAACTACAGTTCCTCTTGAGATAAAAGGTACCGTGGTTGATGACGTGGGGGTTCCAGTATTCAATGTTAAGGTGGACCTCCTCTACATAAATGCAGACCAGCCGGTTGTATGGAGTTCAGTAAGGACAAATGGCTCAGGTAAATTTGCCTGTAACCTTTACGCAACAACAGCCAACCTCATGAGGCTCATATTCTCAAAGGATGGTTACAGGAACCTCACCGTGGATATAATGCCCTGGGAGTTACCTGTGAACAGAATTTTCACCCTTCAGCTTGATGTGGAGGAAACAGGCAGGGTGCAGGGTTACATAAGGAACTTCCTGGGTGAACCGCTTTCAGGAATAACCGTCACAGCATCAAGGTTAGGTTACCCCAGCATCTCAAACATTACAGATTCCAGCGGCTTCTACAGCTTCGACCTTCCAGCCGGGAACTACCTCTTCACAACCTCCAGCCCCAGCCATATAACCGTGAGTAAGGCCACAACGGTTGCACCCAACCTCATAATCCCTGTGGACTTTGAACTGCACATTAAAAACTCCGTTTATGGCCGGGTGCTCCATGCGAACCTTGACAGGGACCCCTCACCTCTGGAAGGGGCTATTGTGGAACTTTTAATGGATGGCACATCAGTTGCATCCACCACCACAGACTCTGAGGGAAGATATGAGATAGCCGCCCCCACATCAGGATCATATAACCTTACAGCAGGATTACACCCGTATGAGCCTGCATCAGAAGAAGTTAACCTCCAGGAAACCTCAGCCCTATTCAGGGAGATCATACTGTATCCTGGTCCATACTCAGGCATCCATGGTACAGTAAGAGATGCCATAACCGGCCTTCCCCTGGGGGGCGTCACCGTGACCCTCAGACGTTACATCGGTGAATTTGTTGACCTTGAAATTGAAGTGCTCACAGGTTCAGATGGATCATACAGCTTCCAGTCACTGTACCCATGGAGAACCTACACCCTGGACTTTGAAAAGCCCTCTTACGTCCCTGTAAGGGACCTCTGGTTCTTCCCTGGACCTGGAGAGGATATCGAACACGATCAGGTGCTTCAGCCACTCCTATCAACGATGGTTGAGGGCCAGATACTCTGCTGGGCCGGGCTCCTCCAGGGTGAGGTGTTCCTTGATGGTGCCAGCATGATCACGGGCCCCGATGGCAGATTCGAGTTCACCGATATCATACCAGGCTACCATGTACTTACAGCCTATGTGAGTGGCTGGGCAGAGTCTGTCTACTTCTTCCTTGGAAATGGGGAGCACCTCCACCAGGATGTTGTCTTCAGGACCTTCGTAATGGACAGGTACCCCTCACCAGGTGAGGTCCTCAGGGAACTTCAGAGTGTGGGTGTGAGGCTCTTCGGTGGAAGGGATGGTGCTGCAGCCACACTGAACCTCTACCCTGGAACAGCCCCCACAGGGACACCACTCCCGGGGATACTCTCATGGACAGGGGACTGGCTGATATTCACACCCTCCTCAATGCCCCCCAGGGGCCCCTGCACAGCCAGGGTTGAGGTGCCAGGTGAGGTAACAGCGACCTGGACATTCCAGTACCTGCCACCAACAAGTAATCCACCAGTTATTACATCTGTAACCCCAGCCGATGGAAGCTTTTTCAGAAAACCATCCTCCCTAACCATAAAAGCCACATTAATCAATGACCCTGGTAACGGTCTCTCTGATTACTCTGACATAACTTTTGATGGAGTTGTAATTCCAGGGACTGTAACAGGCAATATTCTAACAGGTAGCTGGCAGATAATGTCTGAAGTCACAGCAGAACCAGGAAGATGGCCACTATCAGATGGCTGGCACACCATCAAGGTAAGGGCATTTGACCTTCAGGGACTCTACTCAGACTATGAGTGGAAGATATGTATTAGCAATCAGGATGGGCCACGGATATACAATGCCTCCGTATCCCCTGTATTTTCACCCATCCACGGGTTCATGAATATATTTGCTAATATCACTGAACCATTGAGTAGTGTCTATCTCTACTTCAATGAGGGACCCCTTAACATTGGGACTTTTAATGAAAATATCACAAAGTGCTGGGATGGATCTGTAAATAATATCAGGCTCCCTGATGGTCCAGTATCTTTCCATATGGTGGGCGTGGGGATGGATGGTTATTTTTCAAACATAGTTTATTTCTCAACGGTTATAGACAGCACCGGCCCATCAATTACCATATCCGGACCGGACATTTTCAACACAAGGTACCCTGAGATAACAGGCTTCCTTTCAGATCCCGCTGGAATCGGGGGCTTCAATGTGACGTCCTCAGCTGGCACTGTGAGTTACAGCTTCTCATCCACAAGTTTCCATGTAAATATGGAAGTTCCATCAGACGGCTACTACACCCTTCTCTTCAACCTCACGGATACACTGGGCAACAGCAGAACCGTAGCCCATAAAATACTGGTAGATACCATAAAACCCGTTATAAAATTCATCAACCCACGGGAGAACGATACGACACGTCCAGGTACATTCCTTAGTTTCAGGTTGATCGATAACACATGCTCAGGTCTTGCAAGGGCCTATCTAATGCATAAGTCAAGGAAGTACCCTGCCCCCAACCCTGCAAACCTGGAGGTGTTGCTGGACGGTCAGAACATCACAGACAGACTCATCTACAGTGAGAGAACCTATATAGATGTTGTGAGTGGGAACACACCATATGGATATGATTACCTCGCATCCCTTGGAAGCGTTCTTGTTGGGTACAACCCCGTACCCTACGAATACCTTAACTCTGGTCTGCATGTTCTGAAGGTTACAGTGAGGGACAGGGCAGGGAATGAGGCAAGTGATGAGATCCATTTCTCAACCATAACAGCCATACCAGATATAACTGAGATAGACATGGGCATGACTTCCGGTGAAAATGAGACCCTCACAATGATATTTAATGTTCAGGAAAACTCAGATGGGGGTTTCGATAAATTCATACTTGAAATCGATGGGAAGGAGATAGATTCAATCCCAAATGTAAATATCGGGCCGGAGCTCTATCAGTGTACCCTCAAATACATTATAAAGAGGCAGTTCAGTGAAGGTCCGCATACGGTAAGTTTAACTGTCATTGATAGAAGGGGCTACAGAAACACCCTTGAAACAGGCTTCTATCACCTTGAGAGGGTGCCTGTGAACCTTTCCTCAGTTACTCCAAGGTATGAGTACATACCGGACATCATGGTTTACTCAGGAAACCACACACATCAGCTGCGAATAGACCCATCAAGCAGGTTCCTCCCTGGAAGCAGTGCCCTCTATGGTTACTGTGACATGGATGGACCCAGTAAAGCTCTTCTTACAACAAGCAATGAAAGATCATCAAACAGATTTCTTCCAATGGGGGGGCAGCTCTCATTCACCGTCGCGGAAACACCATTCGTTGATGCAAGCGGCGCAGAGTTCCTCTCACTCTGGATGACTGACATATCTGTTGAAACAAATATTAACTGGGGATGGGGTGGTGCCATACTGGCATACTTTGATGATGGCCGTGGATACAGTCTCCTGGTAAATGGAACCGCAGGTATACTGGGCTTTGATCTCCTTAGCGCCCTGAATCCCCCTGCAATACTTTACGCAAAACACGAGGCGCCCTGGGTGAACTGGGGTGGAATAGTCCACGACAGTGTAGCGTCAGCCAGAGGCGCAGATGGAAGGTTATGGAATAATTACATTCTAAAGATACCCCATGGACTCAACAGGGGTCATATAAGAGTTATATTTGTCTGGGAGACAGTTAACTGGTTCCAGGGCAGTATAAGAGACTGGAGCTCTGTGTTGAAAAAAACGGTATCTGTATCCTCAAAGATAGACAATGTTGAATTCATCAAATCAGTTGTGGATAGTGTTTACCCATCCCCAAGAGAAGAAAATGTTCCGCTTAGACCCACTATATGGGCCCACTTCAAGGTTCCACTAGATCCTAGAAATTTCACAGGCAACACCCTCCAGATAAGAACCCCTCAGGGAGGAATAATAAATGGTACAGCATATTATGACACCTCAACGAATAAAGGATACTTCACGCCCATAGAGGAACTTGGAGGTCTCAGGAACTACCTTGGATATATTGGATCAGATATAAGGACAATTTACGGTAGAATACTTCCAAAACCAGATCCCTACAGATGGGAATTCCAAACAAGAATTGGTGAGGCAAGAATATGGCAGACCATCAGGTACAACGGAGAGGACTACTGCATATTCCTCCTCTGGGCGGCAGGAAGTGGTGGCTCACCCTCATATCTCCCCTCAGGATCAGCGCTTCAATCAACATATGGAACTCTGCTTCAGATACATGTCCTGAAGAAGGTTGGAGACAATTACTATGAATTGGGGGACCCTGACCTTGCATATACGATATTTCAGGCAGCCGAGAGGAAGGCATTCTACAGCAAATTCATACCAGGATACTCTGAACTTGTAAGCGACTCACTGACCGAATGGGTTGAGGACAGGGCAGATACATGGAGTGGTGAGGCCCTCAGATTCCTCAGCTACCTCTTCTCAAACCCTGCCCCCATCCCAGATGATGAGGACGTCATAAAGGATATGATCGCAATGATCCTGGGTGATGGATCAACCGCCACCACACTCACAGGAGTCCAGCAAGCCCTATCATGGTTCTCAATGGGCATTTCAGGTTCCAGCAAGGTAAATGATCTTGTTGAAAAGCTCAGAAAGATGCAGGCAGAGAAGGCAGGCAAACCATTCCAGGCCACGGTGGTTAAGGATGTTCTTAAGATAGCGGAGCTGGTAACTGGAGAACTGCAGTTTCAGAGGGAGCTCTGGGAGTTTCTATTTAAATGCATGTGGCAACTCAGGGTTACAGAAGCCTACAGGCCCCAGCTGGAAGCCATCCTGCCATACACTTATGGAAGCACCCATGAGGCAATAGAGGATATGCTATCCGCCGATATAAACAGCATCCAGAATGAGATCGCTTTAAAGGTCATCAAGCACATTGGGGTCCAGTCATTTAATATAATAAGAGATAAGGTATTTGAAGTAATCTCAAAGAACCCATATGGTATGGTGGTGATAACAACATTCAAGGTCTTCTTCGCCCTTGCAACAAAGTTCACCAGATGGGATGATGTACATGCATCAACACATGTTGCCCTTGCATATGCCAATGCAGAGGACAGCTTCTATAGTGCATGGCTGGGTCATGTTAACACCTTCAAGTTAATACCCTCAGACAGTGTCACGGTCTATGATACATCACTTCCAGCTCTGGCATCAAGGCTATGGTACGCTTCAGGTGGAAACTTCTACGATGCTATGGTTAAAATAGGAAGAATAGTCAGAAACTGGCCCACCTCAGACAGGGAATCATGGGATAAAGCAATAGCCAGTTATGAGATTCGTGCGACGGATTACCTCAAAAGAAGCAGTAACTTCATTCCAGAGGTTCTAACATCCACTGCAGACATAATGAACCTCTTGCCGCTGATAAAGGTGGGTACGGCAGGTAAACCCTCAAGCATATATATTGGAGCGCATTCACCGGTGGCACTCCTCGTAACAGCGCCTGACGGCCGCAGGATAGGATATGACCCCACACGCCCTGAGGGTCAGAGAATAGTCAACGACTTCGGTGCCAGCGCATTCTACAACAGCCCCTACAGTGAACCCCAGGTCATGTTGATACCGGCAGGTATAGGGGAGCTCAGGATACAGGCCTTCGGGGTTGACACAGACAGTTACAGGATAACCGTTGAGGTCCTCGATGAGGATGGAAACCCCATCTCAGGTTCAGAGTGGACCGGTAACATCACCCCGGGTGTATATAAATTCTTCAGCATACTCATAGACCAGTACGGTTCAACCTACAAATACGATGGCAGGGCACCTGTTATCAGGGTTACAGGAGTATCAGGTGGTGGAAGGTACACCGGTACAGTTAAACCCCTCATATCAGTTGCCGATGACAACCTTGAAGGGTGGTTCGCAACACTCAACGGCAAACTCTACACAGGGGGCCCGGTAAGTTCACCGGGTGTTTACACACTGGTTGTGAGGGCCACAGATGGAGTGAACGTGGTCTACAGTACAGTTATCTTCATGATACAGGGGGTTTCACCGGTGAAGCCACCTGAGGAGGGTGAACACGGCGGTGTCAGGGAGACTGCAGCTGTAACAGCTGTGTACACTGTTTCAGGTGCTTTGAGTGAGGTCCCCTCAAGGGCTGTGGTACCGCCCGCTGAAATGGTTAACGTGACACCCACAGGTATGAGGGGAGGATATGACTACACATGGCTTGCGGTGTCTCTCCTGGTATCAGTGCTCATAATTGGGGTTTATGGGGCCCTTAGAAGGAGGAATACATGAGGGCTCACCTACCCCACAACCTTGATCCGCAGATCCCACAGAAGTTCTCATCACCTGTTAGAGCTGTTCCGCATTTATGACACTTTAAATCGATTTCTAATTGTGAACCAGTGTGTTTTTCTATAATTTCACTGTATGCTCCTGATTCAACCCAATCAAGGATTTCCGATGCCCTCATAACAGTCCAGGGGTGTGTTGATCCCATGATGAGGACGGTTTTCCCTACCTTATCAAGGTTATCATAATCATACCCCTTAAACTCCCTTGCCTGTTCAATGAATTGATCTCTGTCGATCCTGTCGAAAAACGTTTTAGGTGCTCCCGCCATTTTAATCATGGCGTTTATGGCAGCATCTTCATTTTGACATGCCAGGAGTCCTGCCCTGTCAGCGGTGAATTCTGACATTCTATTCCAGTAGAGGAGTGCCAGTTCAAGGCCGGTACTTATGAGTCCACCTATTCCCAGTGTAGCAGTGCCAATGATGTCACCCGCTATGGGTATAACCTCTGCCATGATATGGTACAGCATATGGCCACTTTTGATATGGCCAACCTCATGACCAATTACATATCGCAGTTCATCTTCTGTGAGTAAATCGATGGCACCTGACTTTAAGATGATTATTGGGTTTTCTGATCCTATGGTACGTCCATTAACCCTATAATCCCATTCTATATAAAGTTCAGGTATCTTTTTTAGGTGAAGGGTGTTACAGACATCAACAAGAATATCATGAACCTCAGAAAAGTGGTTCTCATTGGCCTTTATGTAGCTTCCAGTGTACTGCAATCGATAGTATCTCTCCACACCATGCTTGAATAGCTTACGCGTCAACGTTTCAAGTCCAGGCGTTCCTTCAAGGGTTTGAAGCGCCTCTCGGTCCAGTGGGTGCTCATATTCACTGGGATGGAGAAATTTAAGCTTTTTTATTTCACCAGCCATTATATCACCTTAGTTCTTCCATGAAAATGAGGGTTCCGCCACATTCACATTTTTTTAAGAATTCCTGAGGATCATCCCATGGTCTGAGTTTGTAGTACCTGTTACATGTATCGCACACGATATAACCGCATTCATTTTCCCTTAAGGAATTTCTTTTAGAAATTATTCCCTTAAGGAGAGTGTCTGCAGAATCAATAATCTCATCAAAGGTATTAAAAAATCTGGATTCCAGTTTATAGACTTCATGTTTGAGTTTATTCTCATAATTCGATTCTTCTTTGTTTTCTGATTTTGATTTTTTTATTGCCAGGGCTTTGCTTATATCCTCAGATGTAGGTCCCGCCTTAACTAATGATTCGCCACATTCCTCTTTTTCTGATTTTTTTATTGCCAGGGCTTTGCTTATATCCTCAGATGTAGGTCCCGCCTTAACTAATGATTCGCCACATTCAATGCAGAACTGTTGCCCGGGTTTGGCATCTGTACCGCAATGGGGACAACTAGAGGCTACCATCAGGGTACCGATCCTATTTCCGCAGTTTGTGCAGAAACGTGATTGAAGGGTTAGCTTATAGCCACATTCGGGGCAGATCTTAATATTATCGTGTGATGCAATCTGCTCCCCCTCAATGTGTAGACCCCTATTTTTTACAACTGGGGCTCCACAACTGGTGCAGAATTTAAAACCATCCGGAATTTTCTCCCTGCATTCCATGCAATAAAGTGTATTGCTTGATTCAGAGTTTCCATTAGCCATCTACACCTCCCCTTCAATATTCAGTTTATAATTCATAGTAACCTCCAAAATATATAAACTTTATCATGGCCCCCCTATTTGATGTATTCCATGATTTCAAGGGGTTTTTTTCAGCAGATAAAAGAGACAATTGATTTACGAATATCCTACCTACGATAAATAATGGCCACATAAATTCAATATTTCTCTTTTAAATCTTGATATTTGAAGTTTTTAATAAGATTTTAATAGATTTATCACATTAATATGACATGCATAGCATGGAGGTATTCAAATGACTGGAAAAAGATGTCCAGACTGTTATTTTACAAATGCTGAAGCTGTCAAATTTTGCACAAACTGCGGAAAGGATCTTCAGAACATCCTGGTATACTTTGAAGCACCCTCTGGTGGTGATGATATTGAAATAACAAGGGATGCTGTAATAGTACATAAGAGAAATCTAACCGGTGAAAAAAGTGGAAAAAAGGAAGTTTTTCTGAGAAGTAATATGGAGGATGTTAAAATTGGAAGGATACTATCACAGCTTACCTTTACCTACAATGGCAAATTCAGAGTATACAACCTCAGAAGAGAGTATCTAGATAGGGCAGAAGAACTTCTTCTACCTCCAAAAAATCCTGATTTGGAGGATAGCAGCGCAGATCCTTTAGAAACTGAATACGAACAAAAAACCACAAGGCCTCTTTTTTTCTTAGATGGCAGGAACGGACAGGTTGAACTTTATGATAACCGTGTCGAGATAAAAAGAGAGGGCCTTAAGTCAATCCTTTTCTATGGAAGTTTAACCAAAGGGACAAAAACAATATACTTGCAAGATATTACAGGTGTCGAAATAAAAAAACCAGGATTCACCGTTGGATACATCCAGTTTACAGTACCTGGGGGGTTCGAGAAAACTGGTGGTGGTGTATCTTCAACCAATGATGAGAATACGGTCACATTTGATGGAGAAAAAGAATATAAAATCGCCCTTAAAATAAAAGAGAGAATAGAAAAATTAAAAAGTGGAACATCCTCCACCCCCACAATAAGCGTTGTGGATGAGATAAAAAAGGCCAGCGAACTGGTAGAAAGCGGAATACTCACAGAAGAAGAATTCAAAAAACTGAAAAAGAAACTTATCGGTTAAGTGCTTATTTTAGCCTGATAAGTATCTGAATCACTAAAAACTAGAAGAAGCCTTAAACACTTTAGAAAGGTCCATACACAAAAACTACTATTTCAACTACTGTGTCGTCACAACTGGACCTCGCATCTAAATTTTCAGAACGCAGTATCCCAGGAAACGATTATTCAAAAACAAATTAAATACGTGATAATAGCGGGTTTTATTGGATACTAAGGAACTGGGGAAAAACTTAAGGAAGTCTTAAAACTTGAAAATGAACCTGTGGCCATAAAATGGTCCGTCAGGGAGCCAGCAAACATTGAAAGGGAGAATGGTAAATCAAGGTTCTGTGAAAAACTCGTGAAGGCAATGAATGGGGAGGTCTTCTATGCGACCAGGGATGAGGAGGAGTGCATGGGGGGTGCGAGGTACACTGGCCTGAGGGATCCATCCGAATTCCCAGCTAACATGCGAAGCGGCGCTTTCCCTGTGCCCATGGAGGTCTACAGGAACATACCGGCGGTGCAGCGCTCATGGAGGGGATAACCTGAACATTGAACCGGGGGTCTTCAGTGCCCTTATATTTGCCCCCCTTCAACTTGCTGAATATGAGCCAGACGTTATATTCATCCTCTGCAATGCCAGGCAGGCAATGGAGGTCCTCCATGCCAACGCCTATGACTCAGGTTCACATGGCCTCGGGGCCGACTCAGGACCCATATGCAGCTCAATGGCATCACTCCCCCTACCTCACAGGTAAGGTGACCTATGGATTCGGGGATGTGGGCTCAAGGAGGTGCATGTGGTTAGGGGGATGTCATGGTGAACATCCCCGGAGGCGACCTGCAGCGTATCGCCTCAAACCCTGAGATGGGGACCAAAAAGCTATTCAGAGGGTGAGGATGAAAATATAATTAGTACAGGGGCTGAGGTGAATGTTCAGGATTCTTCTCGTTAAGGATATTGATAGTGCTCCTGACTTAGAGGAAAAACTGAGGCGCCATGGTTTCAGTGTGGATGTGGCCACAGATCTTAAAGATGCCAGGAAAACTGAACATGACCTGATCCTCATATACACAACCCCCCAGAGGGTGGGGGCTTGGGGTCCTGGAGACACGGGGATCCCCCTCATGTACCTCATAGACTTTGAGGATGAAGGGAATCTTGTATTGACCTGTCCATATGGCTGCATTGAGAAGCCCGTGGATGATGACGACCTTAAAAGTTGCATTGATTTTCTCATGAGCAGGATCATCCTTGGGGAGGAGCGCTACAAAAAGCTCTTTGAGTACATCGATAGCTGCGTGGCTGTCTATGAGGCGGTTGATGATGGTGAGGACTTCGTAATCAGGGATTTCAACCGTGCAGCTGAACGTATTGAGAGGGTGAATAAGGAGGAGATAATCGGGAGGAGGGTGACTGAGGTCTTTCCAGGTGTGGATGATTTCGGGCTTCTTGATGTTCTAAGGAGAGTATACAGGACTGGAAGGGCAGAACACTTCCCCATCGCCTTTTACAGTGATGACAGGATAAGTGGCTGGAAGGAAAACTTCGTCTACCGCCTGCCTTCAGGAGAGGTGGTCGCTGTCTACAGGGATCTAACAGAACGTAAACAGCTTGAGGATGAGCTTAAGGAGAAGGAGCGATTATACAGGAGCATATTCGAGAATACCGGTTCTGCGACAACCATAGTTGATGAGGACACCACCATACTGATGGCTAACAGGGAATTTGAGAGGCTCAGCGGCTACTCCAGGGAGGAGATAGAGGGTAAGAAGAGCTGGAGGGAATTCTTAGCAGATGAGGATCTCAAGAGAATGGAAGAATATTACCATCTCTGGTTGAAGGACCCTGATGCCGTTCCAAGAATCTATAACTTCAGGTTCCGTGACCGTCATGGGAACATAAAGTACATAAGGATGAATGCGGATCGCATCCCTGGAACCACAATGACCGTGGCTTCCCTTGTCGATGTCACAGATATCAGGGAGGCTGAGGAGGAGATCCGCAGGTCCCTCCGGGAGAAGGAGGTGCTTCTCCGGGAGATACACCATCGGGTCAAGAACAACCTCCAGATAATCTCAAGCCTCCTGAACCTTCAGCTTTCAAGGATAGGGGATGAAGAACTCCGTAAAATAGTCAGGGAGAGTCAGGGAAGGATAAAGGCCATGGCAATGATACATGAACACCTTTACCAGTCAGAGTCACTGGAGAGGGTCAATTTCAGGGAATACGTGGAGAAACTGGTTGGGGACATAATAATATCCCATGGGGTAAGTGTCAGGAAAGATCTTGAGATTGAGGACATGGAACTTGACCTGGACACTGCCATTCCCCTCGGGCTGCTCATCAACGAACTTGTAACCAACAGCATCAAATATGCATTTCCCGATGGAAGAGGCACCATAACCATAGGTATGAGAAGGGCCGACGGTTCAGTAGAACTGGTGGTGGCAGATGATGGTGTGGGTCTTCCAGAGGATATCGACCCCTCGAGTACCGATACCCTTGGACTTAAACTTGTGAGCCTCCTCACCAAACAGCTGAACGGTGAGATGACACTGGAGGTAGATAATGGTACGAAATTCACTATTGTTTTCAGGGAGAGGGATGAATAGGTTGCAGCCATTAACAATACCTTCGTAATAGTGACGTTTAACGAAGATAAATCAAGGTGTTATAAGATGGAAATGAAATCCGCCTGAAAACTCCAGATTCATCTTAATGTGTTATTTGATAAAAATAAAATGCCCCGAAAAACCTCCAGATTCATCGCCACATATACATCATATGATACAGATACCTGTATTTTGCACCGAATCTGTACCTATCTGAGGCATTATCATATGAACCCTCATAGGAGAACCTCTGGAAAAAGTTGGAAATTACTTGGATGATCAAAAAAGACATGATAACTCTGTTTTTGATTTTTTCATACTGTATACACATGCTGTATATCATGATATACACACCCTGTATATAACCCAGCGAAGGTCTCCTGGAGAAAACCCTGATATATATATCGTGTATATGTATATCAGGGCGGCCCTACAGGCATACCCTCAGTGTATATCACCCCCACACCCCCCGATATACACACCACGTATATCAGCTGATGTATTACGATATATGTATATCGATATCAGCCCCAACCGGGGGGTACCCTCGGAGAGTTATATACACCTCATGTATATCATGATATACACATCCTGTATATCATTGGCTTGTTATTCTCCACATTAATGATAGAGGTCTTGGCTGCTACATTGACAAGAAGTGTTTTATGCGGCGACAGTATTGTCATAAGCACACAAAACAGCACACATGGAAAAGAATATAATCACCTCCCCCCTATAAGTAGGAAAGGGAAATCTCTTTCAAGTGATATCATGGCCTACCTCATATGCGAGAACTGTAACCACTACTGGCAGATCAACAGTGAGGAAGAATTCTGGGCATTCCACATGTGTGATGAATGCGGCTCACCACTCCTCTACGTTAAAAACCTCAACGAATACCGTAAAATCACCAAACATGTCCCTGAATCCAGCAGAAAAACCCACACCCACAGGAAGGCCGATAACTACTGGAGGCTCTGGAGGGGCGGGAACCTCATCCTCATTGCAGGGGCATTGATGACACCTGCCGGAATATTACTTACAGTCACAGGCACGACATGGGGCATCACACCCGTGCTTCTGGGAATCATTCTCATGGCCCTCTCGGTGCCACTGATAAGGGCCAGTGAAAGAAGAGGTATGGGCTGGAGAAAGGGACATGAGGGTGAACTCATAGTGACAAACTGCCTCAGACGCCTGCCTGAAGGGTATCATATCCTGAACGACATCAAGCTCCCGGGGGCATACGGGAACATGGACCACGTGGTTGTGGGGCCAACCGGGGTCTACGTGATAGAGACAAAGTCCTATTCAGGGAACTACATCGTGAAGGGTGACCGCTGGTTCCTTAACGATGAACTCAGAAAGGAGGAGGTCAGGTCACCGTCCATCCAGGCCAAGAGAAATGCCGCAGCCCTCAAGGAATTCCTTGAAACCAGGGATATCTATGTCTCATGGGTTAATGCTGTGGTTGCATTCCTCAGCGCCTCCTGCACCATCATGGAGGAGGATGAGCACTGCAGGATCCTGAAGCCCTGCCATGTCCCGGAGCATATAATGGAGAGCCGCCTCATGCTGGGTGAGAGCAAGGTGAAAAGGATAGTGGATGCCCTGAGAAAACATGCCTCAGAGGTCTGGTAGGGTACATTTATGAGGGTAATTAGAATTCACATCAATTCTCAGCCATATGCATCGGGGAAGCTACATTTATAAGGTGGCTGGTTATAAATATCTTCTTCAATTCATGATCATGGAGGATTTAAATGGGTTACTATGACAGACTCAGGGGGTTCCTGGCAATATTCCTCAGGGGACTCTTCATGGGAAGCGCGGATGTTATGCCCGGTGTCTCGGGCGGGACAATCGCACTCATAACAGGTATCTATGAGAGGTTAGTCCATGCAATAAGTAAGATAAGGTTCGGATTCATAAAGCCCCTCATCACCGGCGACCTTGTTGGTGCCCGGAAGTCCTTGAGGGAGGAGGTTGACTTTGAACTCTTCGTACCCCTCCTTGCAGGTATAGCCTGTGCGATTCTCACACTATCAAAGGTTATACTCTTCTTCATAACCACCTACGTGGCATTCACCTACGCATTCTTCTCAGGCCTCATACTCGCCTCAGCATATGTGGTCTACCAGAAGATAGATGGTTTTTCACTCAAAAACCTGGCATCAGGTGCTCTGGGCCTCATATTCGCCTACCTCTTCGTGGGCCTCAACCCGATACAGGCAAACCACACACTCCCTGTTGTCTTCATATCTGGATTCGTGGCCATATGTGCCATGATACTGCCGGGTATCTCAGGTGCATTTCTACTTCTCCTGCTGAACCAGTATGAGTACATGCTGGGGGTCCTGAACCGTATGGCCATCGTTGAAATATTCACATTCCTTGCAGGGGCGGCTATTGGTATAATGAGCTTCTCAAGGGTTCTGGATTACCTGCTGAGGAACCATGAGGCCGTTACCATGTCATTTCTTGTGGGCCTCATGATAGGTACCCTGAGGCTCCCCTACAACAAGATAGCGATGGTGGATACCACATCCATCATAATATCCGTGGTGATTGGTATAATCGGATTTGCCCTCGTCATGATACTTGAGAGCAGATTCGACTACATAGACTACTGAAATTTAATTTTTCATTAAAAGCAATACCAAATTTTCTTTAATTTAATGGAATGTTTAAATTGGAAGGAATTGTGGTGCATATTGAGCATAGTATTTTAACATGATTAAACATATATAAATCATATGCAGATCCTGAGGGGTGTGGGTGCCGGTGCCGGAAGGCGAAGCGGAAAGGTGCGTATAATAAGGAACCTTGAGGATGCGTGCAGCCTTGAATGGGGAGAGGTGGCTGTCTTCAAAAAGATAGCCAGGGATATGCTGCCTGAAATCAAAAGGGCAGCCGCCGTTATAGCTGATTACGGTGGACTCACGAGTCACGCCGCAATAACACTCAGGGAACTTGGAATACCCTGCGTACTTGGAACAGAGATCGCCACCAGAGTTCTCAGGGAGGGCATGATAGTCACTGTGGATGGTAAAACCGGGAACATCTACCGGGGAGTCATGGACTGGGCGTCCAGGGATGATGTGATGGGGGTCCATGAGACAGCCACAAAGGTCATGGTGAACCTGAATTTCCCCTGGCTCGCAGCAAGGGTTGCTGAATTTGCCGATGGTGTTGGTTCTGTAAGGATAGAGAATATGGTCATAGAGACAGGAAAACACCCCTACCTGCTTTTGAAGGAAGGTGAACTCTCCAGGGTTCTTGAAAGGGGTCTTGAGGAGATACTTGAAGCATTCCACCCTAAACCTGTATGCTTCAGGACATTCGACATTCCGACAGATGAACTCACACACCTCCGTGGATATACTGAGCCCCAGGAGAGAAACCCCTTCCTGGGTATGAGGGCCATAAAAAGGGATCTCAGGGATACTGAGGTCCTGAAAGCAGAATTTGAGGCAGTGAGTAATCTCCTGGATTCAGGATACAGTAACCTTGAGCTGAAGTTCCCCTTCATAAGGGATATTCCTGAATATGTCCAGGCAGTTGAAATCCTTGATGAATCGGGCATAAGACCCCACAGGGACCTCAGGGTGGGCGCATCTATTGAAACACCATCCATGGCACTCCAGATAGATGAACTCCTTGACGAAGGTGTGGATTTTGTCTCACTTGGCCTCAGTGACCTCACCATGTGCAGCCTTGCAGCGGACAGGAGGAGCACCCGTGTTGCAGGTATCTTCAATCTATCACACCCAGCAGTCCTGGGAATGGTTGAGGAGGTGGTTGTTGCGTGCCATGAAAGGTGTGTGGAGGTCTATGCTGCTGGATACGCTGCAACAAATTACGTTCTGGTGAGGAAACTCGTTGAGATGGGTGTCGATGCTGTATCAACAAGCCCTGATAAGGTTCTGAGGATGAGGTCATTCATTGCAAAGGTAGAGGACTCGCTGATACTAAGAGCCATGGGAAGAAACAGTTAAAAAAGCGCCAATAATCAGCAAAAAGCAGGTGATTATGAGCCACTATCAATAATCGGGAAGGTTATCCTGAAGCAGGCCCCATCATGGTTTCCGTATTCAAGTTCCCCGTCGATCTGCCTTACAAGGTTTGCCACAAGCTGCATTCCAAGGGATGTGAGTTCCTCTATGTTGAAATCGGCTGGAAGGCCCCTGCCATTATCAGATATCTCAAGGACACAGTTATCACCGGTTTTTCTGATGGATACGCTTATCTTACCCCTATCCCCTGTGAATGCATGTTTCACCGAATTTGAGATTATCTCATTTGTTATGAGGCCAAGGGGGATGCATCTCTCCATCTCCACCATGATATCATCGTATTCAAACTTGAGTTCTATGAATCTTCTATCGTTTGACTGGAGTGTGACCATCTCATCTGCAAGTGTTTTGAGGTATTCCCCCAGGTTTATGGTGGATATGGCCTTTGACTGGTATATCTTTTCATGGGCGACCGCCATTGTCCTTACCCGCAGCTGGCTATCCCTGAGGATATTCAGGATTTCAGGGTTATCTGTGTAGGCTGACTGAAGCGAGAGGAGGCTTGCAACTATCTGGAGGTTATTCTTGACCCTGTGGTGTATCTCCCGGAGAAGCACCTCCTTTTCATAGAGGGATTCGACGATCTGCCTGTGCATCATTATCCTCTGAATTCCATCAGAGATTTCAGCTCCAAGTATCTCAAGGAATTCAGTTTTTTCTGGGATTTCATCGGCCTCTAAACCCAGTTTAAGGGTTCCCTTAACCTCGTCATCGACTATTATGGGTATTTCAGCGAAATTTTCATGCAGTTTAATTTCAGGGAAATCAGGAAGTTCTTCAGGGGCATCCATTCCCCTCTCCAGTCGCAGGTCGGGTTCAATGTAGGCTGCCGCTGATCTGAATTCAGGGCACCTTATGATGGCATCGAGAACCCGTTCCATGAAGATACCTGGATCATCTGTCTCCGCAGATTTGAGTATGATATTTATGAGCCTCAGATGATTCTGATGTTCCATCATCCTCTTCCTGTAGGCCAGCTGCCTCACTGCCAGGAGGTAATACTGTGAAAGGTGTTTAACCGCCCTCAGGTCTGATTTATGGAAATCTCCGCCCGTGAGGATTATCTCAGATTTCATATCCCCTGATGATGAACTGAAACGCAGACTGTCCCCTGCAGATGAGATTCCATCCTCTGAAATTGCCTCAATTTCCTCATTACTGAGGCTGCCTGATACCAGAATTTCTCTCCTGTTTTTAAGCCTTATGGCACCCTTCTCTGCACCTGTAACCTGGCATGCGGCATCAAGTATGTACTCTGTGAATTCCTCTATACTCTCAGCAGAAACCGCATGGGGGTATATCTCACTTAGAGCCATCCTGATCCTGAGTTCATCCCTCAGCTTGTGCTGGGACATTTTGAGTTTTGTTATATCATTGAAGCTCAGCACAACCTGACCTGAACCTGGAATATCACCCCTATGGACTATCATGTGGAGAATCCTATCATCGGCCTTCATCCTGATGAGTGCCCGGCATTTGTCCTGGAGTCCGTGGAGTTTCTCAAGGTCACCCTCATGGATGATATCGGCCATATTGATTCCCTCCGATCTGCCGAAGATCTCTTTAAAGACCCTGTTTGCCCTCAGAATATTGAAGTCCGTGTCTGTAACTGCAGTTGGGGTGGCCCTGTTTTCAAATATTGTCCTGTAACTTTCCCTTGATTTCTCGAGTTTTTTCTTGGTCTCAATATAATCTGTAACATCCCGCAGTATCTCCACGGCGCCTATGACCTCCTCATGTTCATCATAGATGGGAGATGTCCTGATCTGGAAATGCCTTCCCATGTGCCCCACATAGACCTCAGCGTAGATTGAATTCCCATCCATTCTGATGTTTTTGTACCTTTCAGGGGCATCTTCAGGTTTTAAAATGAACTCAAGAAGTCCAGGGGTTCTTTTACCGTAAAATGGAATTGCGTATGCCCTGTCACCCTCACCCATTATTTCTTCCTTCCTCACACCTGTGAGCTTTTCCATCTCCCTGTTCCAGGCTATAACCCTTCCATCGGTGTCAATTGCAAATGTAGGGTCTGGTATTGACTCAAGGATATCCCTGAATTTTCTGTGTTCAGTTCTAAGTTTTTTATGGGCTCTGTGGAGGTCTGTCATGTCCCTGACTATGCCCATCACAAGGTCCCCTGACCTGCTGACGGTAACCCTTGTGGGGAAAACCTCACCTGTGATTTTCCTGTGGAGCCAGTCGAATTCACACCTCTCACCGGACATTGCCCTTTCAATAATGGCCTGGGCCAATTCTGAGGACTTCCCATCCTTCTGGTACTCAGGTGAGAGTTCCCAGGGGGTTTTACCCTTTATTTCGTCCTCGCTAGCCCTGAAGAGTTCCAGGGCGGTTCTGTTACATTCAATTATTTTTTTGTCCTTCGTGAGGAATATGGCGTCCCCTGCATTCTCGAAGATTTCACGGTATCTGGATGAGATGGAATCAAGTTCACTTTCTGAGGTGATTCTCCTTAGGGTCTCTGCTGTGCTTGAGGCAATTTCCCTAAGGAATTTCATCTCCGCCTCATCGATTTTCCTCATCGCTGAAACCACGAGGTAGAATGGTTTTTTGCAGTTCTCCAGCTGGATGACCGCGGTTGACCCGCCCTTCCCTTTGTGGATGCCTTCCCTCAGATTGACATCAGGTATTGGGCCCTCACCTTCAGTAACACCGTCAGGTGTCCTGAATGATGCATGGGAGTATCCCTCATCAACCAGGAGTTTGCATATACCTTTCATGAGTTCAGACGGATCGGTTGAAACCGCTGCCTTAAGGTTAATTCTGCTTAGAAGTTCCAGGCATCTATTTGTCTTTCTAAGGCGCCTCTCAACCATCTTCTGCTCTGTTACATCCCTGAACATGCAGAAGCCGCCCTTGAACTGGGACAACTCAGTTATGGGGTGGCCTGAGAGGATCATCCATTTAGTGGTACCATCAGCTGCCCTGAAGCGGATCTCACGCTCCCCTGATGCACCCTTACGGCAGGAATCAAAAATACGCTCCATTGTTTTCCTGTCTCCGGGGTGGACAAAATCAAAGATGCTTTTTCCCGTAATGTCCCCGCGTCTGCAGGATAAAAAGTCAGCCATCCTCCTATTACAGTACTGTATAATTCCGTCTGAACTGAATATACAGACTCCCTCACCTGTTGTGTCCAGTATCTGCTGATACCTTCTGTTGGCATGGGAGAGGAGTTTCTGCATCTTGTTCTTGTACAGGGCGAGTTCAAGGGCGTATGCAAGTTCCCTTGAATTGAAGGGCTTCAGGAGATAGGCGTCCGGCTCAACCTCAGATGCCCTCTTGAATATCTTCCGGCTGGAATATGCTGTGAGGAACACCACGGGTACATCAATGACCCTTTTTATGGCGCTTGCGGCCCTTACTCCATCAACCTCTGACTGGAGGACTATGTCCATGAGGATGATGTCGGGTTTCATCTTGAGGGCGGTTTCAATGGCTTCCTCCCCGGTACTCACAGAAACCGCATCATATCCCCATGATTCAAGAAGCCTTACAAGTTCAAGTGCGGTTACTGCCTCATCCTCAACGACAAGGGCAGATGGCATGTATATATATATTGCTTTTCTTGGTATATTAAACCTTCTATGTTAAAGAAAAAAGGGTACTTCAATGAATGTTCTTCTTCTTTCCCGGTAATATTGACTGAATCCGTATATGAACCCATTACTCAAGTTCATATTCAATGTTGAGAACCATCTCCCCTATCCTCTCAATCACCTCATCCGGTGCGTCCCAGTAGCCCCTCTCAGCCGTTTCAAGGAGTGTCTCACCCATCCGAACCGCTGCAAAGGGGTTGTTCTCTGTGATCCTTCTCCTCATTTCATCGTCAAGTATCAGTGTCTCTGCAACATCATCATATACCCGTTCTCCACGGCCCCTGTTGTGGCTGAGAAGCCCAGGAGGTGCTCCACACGGTTCTTGATGTTCTTTGCCCCGTGATAATCATGGGCCAGCATCCGTAAAGCCAGCGGGGGTTGAGGATCCTGCACCTTACGGCCCTCCCTATGACGTCCTCAAGGCCCTCAACGTAGAGCTCGTCCTCAGTTGAGTCCACAACCCTCACGCTGCATGAACCCCCAAGGCTCCTTATGGATGATGTGAGGCCACCCATGAATTCATAGTAGTGGTCGAGGTCGGTCACCTCGTACTCCACGTTGTCCCTCTCCTGGGCCACCACCTCCACCTCTGGAGGTTCCTCCTGAACTCATCCCGGCCTTCCTGACACCGCCAGGAAGGTGGGCGTAACACATCTCCTCCATGTAGGTGGATGCAAGTTCATCCTCAGAGTTCCAGCTTCCGTCATCGATGATTTCGGGTTAGTGTGCTTGCATACTCCAATGGCACCGGTCCAAATATCCTTGCGGGAACCTTCACAGTTCCGTCCTCAAGGTTGTGCTTCAGGATGTGGTTGTCCTCAGGGTCCTCTGGAAATCAAGTGCCTGCTTTATGACATTTATCCTCTCATTGGGTCAGTGAGGGCCTCCACATCCACACTTAAACCGAACCTGTCAATTATCTGGGGCCTGAGGTCCTCGAGGTTCATGGTACCTGCAAGTATGAACCTTGAGGGGTGTCTCACAGATATGCCCTCACGTTCAACTATGTTCACACCCATGGCTGCTGCGTCAAGTAAAACGTTGACCACATGGTCATCGAGGAGGTTGACCTCGTCGATGTAGAGGATGTTTCCATTGGCCCTTGCAAGTAATCCTGGCTCAAGGGCCTTTATTCCCTCATGGAGCGCCCTCCTTATATCAAGGGTTCCCACCACCATGTCCTCTGTTGCCGAAACAGGAAGGTCGACAACCTCCATTTTCGCGGACCTCACCTGAAGCTTCCCATGCATCTTGTTTTTTCTGGCACTCCATCATAGTTCAGATCCATCAGGGTCACATCCGAACCTGCAGCCATCCACGATGTTTCTTCAGGAAGAATGTCACTCAGGGCCCTTACTGCAGTTGACTTTCCTGTACCCTTATCCCCCGTATCAGGACGCCTCCTATTGCAGGGTTTACTGCGTTGAGGACGAGGGCCTCCTTCAGCATCTCCTGGCCTGTGATTGCTGTAAACGGAAAGTATGCTGTATCCAACCTATCACCATCTGGGTGTATCTCAGCAGGGTATTTAATAATTACTAAAAAAATCCAAGTATTACTTATAAGCATATGAAATCCGGAAAAGTAATAAAAATTTTTCTCTTTAAATTCCTGTGAATATGGCAGCGAAAGATCTTCAGGATAGAATCACACAAAAACAAAGAAGACAGCTAAAAAACAAACATATCACTAATTTCAGAATGAAATAACCTGATATAAATTATCAGAGGGAGATCTATGAAACCTCCCTGTAAACTTCAAGTATCCGCCTCACCTGCTTCTCTGTGCTGAAGGAATCTGCCACTGCAAGGCCCCTCTCTCTGATCGCCTCAACCTCCTCTCTGTTATCAGGGTCAAGGATATGGTTTATCTTCTCTGCAATTGCAGCAGAATCCATGGGCGGTACACTGTAGCCTGTCTCAGAGTCCCTTACAAATTCCCTGAGACCTCCAACCAATGTTGCAATGGTTGGGGTTCCACAGGCAAGGGCTTCAAGGGCCACAAGACCAAAGGGTTCCTCAAGGGAGGGTAGAACAAAAATATCAGCCGCGTTCATCCAGAGGGCGACCTCCTCGTATGGCACAGGTTCCATGAACCTCACATCAGCATCCAGTGAATCAGCGATTTCTGTAAGCCTATTCATGTATCCTGTATCCACAGGGGCCCCCAGAACTATGCACTGAACATCACCCGCATCAACGTTCCTCATGGCTTCAAGGAGATACAGAACCCCCTTTCGGGGTATAATGTTACCAACAAACAGGATTATCCTTTTATCATTATTTAGACCAAGTTTTTCGCGGGTTTCACTCTTCTCCATTGGCCGGAAAATTTCTCTGTTGACCCCCATATTTATTATATGAACCCTATCCTTATCAACGTTGAATTCTGTCACGAGTTTATTCCTTATGTCCGTGCTTACAGCTATAACTGCAGCTGCCCTTCTGAGGACAAAAGCCGTGATCTTAAAGAGAAGACGATTCCTTTTTGCAAGATTGTTAATATCGCCGCCGTGGACAGTTATGACCAGGGGTTTTCTGGTTATCCAGTGACATATTAACCCTATGAAGCCAGTGGGGAAGGCATAATGTGCATGGATCACATCGAACCTCTTTGAAATGGAAGACCATATGGATCTAATCAGCAGGGAGCTGTACTTGCATATCAGCCTACCCTTACCCTTCCTCTGATCTGTGTTTGCAACAACGAACTGTTCAACATCCGTGTAACGTTTGAATGCATCCACGTGGACCCTGATGAAACTACCGAAGGATACATTTTCCTTACCTGGATACATGTTTGAAATCACAAGAACTCGCTGAACCAAACCATCACCTCATAGGTCATAACAGTGAATAATATAATCTTTCTGGAGTAAAACTTAAAACTTACTGAGAAGACGAACATCAAAACCTAAACCCTGAAAATGAAAAAAACTAAACCCTCAAGAATCTTTCAAGTGACTCAAGTGCCCTAAGGCGATCCCTTCTGTCAATTCTAGCCTCCTCAAGAGCACCCTTAAGATAATTCACTGTGCTGTCATATGTATCCCTATCCACGGGGTAGGGGTATCCGTCCTTGCCGCCATGTGCATAGCTGTATTTCACAGGATCCCTCCAGCTTACCTCCTCACCGTATACGAGGTCAGCAACAAGGGCCAGGGCCCTGATCTTTTTGGCCCCGAGGCCATCAATCATGACAAGTTCCTCATAGTTTCCAGGCTGGATCTCATATGCCCTTTCAAGGACAGCCATGTCCCTCTCTGTGAGGTCCACAGGTAGAACCTCATGGTGTCCTGGCATGTCAAGTACATTGAAGTCAAAGAGTGTCCGCTGTCCTGTTAGGTAACCCCTGAGGTGTGAGGGGTCATCGCAGACGATGTCAACACTAACTTCACGGGCGCCGCTGCTTGTGGGTGAGGTCATGTCAAGGACCTTCCCCATGGTCCTATCCGATGATATCCCACTGTGGGGTGAGTCAACATAATCCCCAACCCCTGAACCAAGCCAGTGGTACCTCCTGGCATATCCTCCATCAGGGTTGAGTCCCTGCTGTACAACAGCCCACTCACCATCGGCGTCAACAAGGAAGGTGTGCTGGTAGAGGCTGAAACCGTCCTGTATACAGTTACCATCCACCCTGGCAGCTATCCTGCTGGAATAAACCAGTTGCGAGGAATCCAGGTCAAAGAGTTTCCCTGCAGCCTCAAGTTCCCCCGGTGTCCTGCGGGACGTCCTTCCCTTACCACCTGCAACCAGTATACCATGCCTTTCAGGGTCAAGTGCAGATTTTAGGGCCCCGCAAGTAGTTGTTGTTGTCCCTGATGAGTGCCAGTCAAATCCGATGGTGCAGGAGAAGGCCTGAAACCAGAAGGGGTCCGAGATCCTCGATATGAACTCAGAGGTCCCGTACTCCTCAATTATAACCTCAGCTATGGCACCTGAGAGTTTGACCATCCTCCTCATGAGCCAGGCAGGTGGATGACCCCCATGGAGGGGTAGGTTTGCGATACCCGTTCTCCTCATTCCAGACCACTGAAAAGATTATTTAACGCTGAACCTTTGAAAGGTTTGTGTGGGGTATATGGTTTTCGAGTCCAGTGAAACGATTACTTCACGCTGAACCTGAAGAGGCACCTCTCTGATCCATCAGCAATGTGATCAAGTGCCCTGAAATCACCAGGAAGTCCACTCCAGTCCCAGCTCAGCTTGAGAATGGCCTCACAGTTGAGGCAGAATCCAGGGTTCTTCCCTGCATCATCAATCCATGGGCAGTTCTCGAATTCAACGTAGACATTCTCATCATCCTCAAGAAAGCCCACCCTGATAGTGAAGTTCTCAAATACATCTGCAACCCATGCAAGGTATGCCTCAAGCGGGTCCTCGTAGGGGGATTCCCCCATAGATGATTCAAATCCAGGTTTAAGTTCAGATATGATCCTATCCCTGAATATCCTTGATAGCAATTCCCTGATTTCATCCCTATCGGCATCTGGTGAGGGCATTGCATTGAGGATGAAGTTGTAGAAGTCTGAGATTATCCTCTTCCTCATGAGTTCCATTTCCCTCATTGCAGACCTGTGCCGGTATATCGCCATCTCAATGTTGGCGTTGAGTTCAGACGATTTGAAGGGTTTCACAATGTACCCGTAGGGCTCTGTTATCTTTGCACGTGCCAGCATCTCCTCATCGGCGTAGGCTGTGAGGTAGATTATGGGGATGTTGAAGCGGTCCCTTATCTCCTTTGCGGCCTCTATTCCGTCCATTTCACCCTTGAGAACTATATCCATGAGGACAAGGTCTGGTTCATGTATCTTACTTGCCCTTATGGCGTCCCTGCCTGTTGAGACGGTATCCACCACCTCATGGCCCATTGTCTCAAGTTTGTGTCTTATACCCATTGCCACTATGGCCTCGTCCTCAACAACAAGAATTCTTGCCATAAAATCTCCCCAAGATCTTTTTAATTCAGATGATCCTCAGTCATTCTGGAATCACTGAAACTTAAAATTTGATGTGAAATCTGACCTTTAAGCCGCCTGTGGCAGTTTAAAAGCAAGCACATCTGGAACCTGAAACCACTTACTGTACCTGATTTGAAGGATGAATTACCGGGACCTGATAATCATTTAAACCTGAACCTCTTACTGTACCTGATTTGAAGGATGAATTGTTACCGGAATCTGATAGTCATCCTGAACCTAAAACCTCTTACTGTACTCAACCTCACGGAATTTCACCGTGAACCTGGCGGGCCTCTCTATCTTGAGTTCACCATTTATCTGATCCACAAGGTTTCTCACAATCCTTAGACCCAGGGTGCTGATATTCTCAAGGTCAAGGTCCTCTGGCAGGCCCACACCGTTATCTGAAACGATGAGGGTGTAACGGCCACCATTTCTGTGAACCTCCACGGTAATTTCGCCTCCATCATCAGGGAATGCGTACTTTATACTGTTGGTTACAAGTTCATTTATTATGAGGCCACAGGGAATTGCTGTTTCGATGTTAAGCATCACATCATCCACGCGGATTCTCACATCTATCTCACTTCTATCTGCACCGTATGAGTCAAGGAGGTCACTGAGAAGTGTCTTGATGTAGTCCCTGAGGTTGACCCGTGATAGGTCCCTTGACTCGTAGAGCTTTTCATGTATGAGCGATATGGCCTCTATCCTGTGCTGGCTGTCCATGTAGAGTTCCCGCAGTCGGGGGTCCCCTGTGATGGATGCCTGCAGCATCAGGAGGGTTGATATTATCTGGAGGTTGTTCTTGACCCTGTGGTGTATCTCCCTGAGGAGCAGCTCCTTCTCCTTAAGGGATTCTCGAAGGCGCTTCTCAACCGACTTCTTATGGGTTATATCCATGAGGGATAGAAGGCACTTCTTGCTCCCAGGGATGGTAACCGTCGTTGCAAAGAAGTTCCTCTCCTCACCCCTCCTGTTTTTGAGTGTGAGCTCAAAGTTCTTCGGTATGGCATCAGGGTTAACTGACATTAGTCTGTGGTATGCCTCTATACGCCCTGCATCAGAGGGATCCACAAAGTCCGTGAGCTTCATGTAACCCTGTATTTCCCCCTTGCTGTAACCAGAAAACCTTTCAAAGGCACTGTTTGCAAGCTCTATCACCATATCACTGCCACAGATAATTGTGAGGGTACCTGTATTCTCAAATATTACCCTGTACTCCTCCTTGCTGGCCTTAAGTTCCTTTTCAATCCTCTTCTGGACCGTGATATCCTTGCCCATCAAGTAAATAAGCTTTTCATCATCCACCTCAACCGCTGTTACGGATACGTCGAGGGTGCGGCCCCGTAGACCCACTGTGAACTTCATAGGGCCACCCTCGCAGTCCCCCATGAGCCTTTTAAAGTCCTCCTCACTGATCCATTCACTGATGTTTCTGCCGGTTATATCATCAGCAAATGATTTGAGGAATCCCGCTGCAGCAGGGTTAACGTCAAGTATTGTGCCTTCGGGTGAACATATTAATATTGGGTTACCTGATTTCTCAAAGAGGGCCCTATATTTCCTTTCACTCTCTTCAAGGGCCCTCTGAGCCTCCCGGACCTTTCTCTCCTCTTCTGCTTCCTGAAGGGCCCTCCTGAAAGCCAGGGGTAACTTTGAAAGGTTATTTTTGAGTACGTAATCTGTTGCCCCCGCCTTCAGCATCTCAACGGCAAATTCCTCCCCAATCTTTCCACTCACGAATATGAAGGGGATATTATCTCTCTCCCTCACTATCCTCAGGGCTGATACACCGTCAAAGTCGGGGAGGGCATGGTCGGCCAGGATGATGTCTGGCTGGAATTCCTCAAGGGCCCTTCTGAAGGAGTCCTCACTGTCAACTGTGAGATGTTGGAAGTCTATACCATCCCTCTCAAGCTCCCTTATGACAAGTTCAGCGTCAAGGGGGACGTCCTCAAGGATCAGCACCTTAACCTTTTCTGACATTGGAAATCCTCTGAATATACACCATGCGAACTACTCAGGTGGCTGATTTATGATCATCCAGTAGAATCCCAGGGTTGAAACCGCGTTTATGAATTCATCGAATTCCACGGGTTTGCTCACGTAGCTGTTAACCCCAAGCTTGTAGCTCTCAACTATATCCCGGTCCTCCTTGGATGAAGTCAAAACCACCACCGGGATTCTGGATGTGCTTTCATTTCTCTTAATCTCCTGGAGAACCTCAAGCCCATCAACCTTGGGCATCCTGAGGTCAAGGAGTATGAGCTTCGGGAGATTATCAGGGTCCCTCTCAGAGTAGGATCCCCTTGCAAATATGTAGTCAAGGGCCTCTGCACCATCCTTGACCCAGTGGAGCTTGTTTGCAAGGTTGTTTTTCTTCAGTGCCCTTATTGTCAGTTCAGCGTCTGTCGGGTTGTCCTCAACAAGGAGTATATCTGTATCTGTCATTATCCCACCGCCTTTGGTAATGTGAAGTATATTGTTGCGCCGGCATCAACCTCACCTTCACCCCAGACTCTTCCTCCATGCCTCTTTATTATCCTCTGGACTATTGAGAGGCCCACGCCGGTTCCCTCAAATTCCTCCTGACTGTGGAGTCTCTGGAAGAGTCCAAAGAGTTTTCCCACATACTTCATGTCAAATCCTGCCCCGTTATCCCTGACATAGTAGATGTGCTCATCGCCCCCGTCCATGTATCCCACCTCAATCCTTGCTGGGTTCCTGTCCCTTGTGAATTTTATGGCGTTTGAGAGGAGGTTACCCATCACCTGCCCCATTAGGACCCTGTCTGCCATTGCAGGGGGGAGGTCCTCCACCGAAAACTCTATGACCCTTCCCTCCTCCTGTGAGGCAAGTTCCCGGTAGGTTGACTCTGCAAGTTCCCTCATGTCCAGAGTCACAGGGTTAATCTCCTGCCTTCCAGCCCTTGATAGGAGGAGGATGTCGTCGATGAGCTGCCCCATCTTCTTTGTGTTCTCCCTGATTATTCCAATGACCCTGAGACCATCATCATCAAGTTTATCCTCATAGTCCTCAACAAGTATCCTTGAGAACCCGTCGATGGCCCTTAAAGGGACGCGGAGGTCATGTGAGACTGAGTATGCAAATGCCTCCAGTTCCTTATTGGCATCCTCAAGTTCTGCGGCCTTTTTTGCCAGTTCCCTGTTCAGTTCTCTTAGGGAGCGGACCTTCTCAATCCTCTCAATGAGTAGTGCGATCATTACTGTGAAGAGCATCAGGAGGACTATCCTGAAGAGTTCATCTGATATGTTGAATCCAACTGCGCGTGTCATTGGCTGAATTATGAGTAAAGCCGTGAATACTGCAAAAGCAAAAAGAGCCCATTTAATTACCCTTCCTGAGGGTTTTGGGATTGCGATGAGAGGTAAAATCAGAAAAATTCCATGTATCCAGTTGAAGGATAACATCATAACTGCCGCTGCAATCATCATCAGAAGGTCTTCACGGTATTTCATGATAACCACATAAAATTTATGGGGATGATCATATAAAAAATTTCCTTTAAAGGAGTGGAGTGAAACACTTTTATCTTACAATAAGTAGAGTAAAACACCTTTATCTTACGATAAAGAATATGGAAGGGGTATGTGGTTTAAAAAAGACCCGGTGAAGAATTAACCGGGAAACTGATCACTGAGAGCAGGCAAACCCGCTACTTTCCGGTGTCCTGTCCCACGGGGACACTCTCATTCTGCACCCCGCTGAGGACGTCCCTGAGGAATCTGCCAGTGTGCGTTCCTGAGTTAGCAACCTCCTCTGGTGTACCCTCAGCAACCACAAGGCCTCCCCTGTCACCTCCCTCAGGTCCAAGGTCTATGATGTGGTCCGCAGACTTTATAACATCAAGGTTGTGTTCTATCACAACGGCTGTGTTACCTGCGTCCACAAGCCTTCCCAGGACATTGAGGAGTTTCTTGATGTCATCGAAGTGGAGTCCTGTGGTTGGCTCATCAAGGATGTAGAGCGTTTTTCCGGTGCTCTTCCTCCCAAGTTCCTTTGCCAGTTTGACCCTCTGGGCCTCACCACCTGATAGTGTTGTGGCTGGCTGACCCAGCTTTATGTAGCCAAGGCCCACGTCATAGAGTGTCTGCAGCTTCTTCCTCACCTGGGGTATGCTCTCAAAGAACTCGAGGGCCTCCTCCACGGTCATATCAAGGACCTCTGCTATGTTCTTACCCCTGTATCTTACCTCAAGGGTCTCCTCATTGTACCTCCTTCCCCTGCAGACCTCGCATGGGACATAGACGTCTGCAAGGAAGTGCATCTCTATTTTGATTATCCCGTCACCACTGCAGGCCTCGCAGCGGCCCCCCTTGACGTTGAAACTGAACCTGCCTGGCCTGTAGCCCCTCTTCTTTGCCTCGGGGGTCTGGGCGAAGAGTTCCCTTATATGGGTGAATACACCTGTATAGGTGGCGGGGTTTGATCTTGGTGTTCTACCGATTGGTGACTGGTCTATCATCACAACCTTGTCGATGTGCTCAAGGCCCTCGATGTCGGTGTGCTCACCTGCATTCATGTGCTTATGGTGGAGCCTCTCATAGACCCCCCTGTAGAGTATCTCGTTGACCAGTGTACTCTTACCTGAACCTGATACGCCGGTGACGCAGGTGAAGACACCCAGGGGGATCCTCACATCGATGTCCTTGAGGTTGTTGGCCCTGGCCCCCCTCACCGTGAGGTACTTCCCTGAATGAGCCCTCCTGAATTTGGGTACAGGTATTGTTTCCCGGCCCGATAGATACGCCCCTGTGAGGGATGCCGGGTCCTCCATTATCTCCTGGGGTGTCCCCTCTGCAACCACGTGTCCACCGTGTTCCCCGGCACCGGGTCCAATGTCAACCACGTGGTCAGCGGAGAGTATGGTTTCCTCGTCGTGTTCAACCACTATCAGGGTGTTCCCCAGGTCCCTGAGTCTCTTGAGTGTCTCAATCAGCCTCATGTTATCCCGCTGGTGGAGGCCTATGCTGGGCTCGTCCAGGATGTAGAGTACCCCCACGAGGCCCGATCCAATCTGGGTTGCAAGCCTTATCCTCTGGGCCTCGCCACCTGAGAGTGTGCCTGAGGACCTTGAAAGTGTAAGGTAGTCCAGGCCCACGTCAATCAGAAACCGTAGCCTCTCACGTATCTCCTTGAGTATCTCCCTTGCGATGTACTCCTCCCTCCCGGTGAGTTCAAGGCCCTCAAAGAAGCTGTGGGCCTCGCTAACCGACATTTCAACAACATCATGTATTGATTTTCCACCCACAGTGACCGAGAGACTCTCCGGTCTCAACCTGCTCCCCTTACAGACCGGGCATGCATGGTTGCTCATGAATTTACCTATGTAGGTCCTCATGTAGTTGGACTTGGTCTCCATGTAGATCCTTTCCATCCTGGGTATAACACCCTCGAAGCGCCTGTTAGCACGGTAGGTTCTGTTTTTACGCTGGAATACGAACTGGATCTTCTCATCTGTCCCGTAGAGGATGGCCCTCCTGTGTTCCTCGTCCAGTTCACCGAAGGGGGTGTCCAGGCTGAAGCCGTAGTGCTCTGCAACAGCCCTCAGCATCTGGTGGTAGTAGTTGTCCCTCTTACCTGACCTGCTCCATGGGACTATGGCCCCCTCATTTATGGATCGCTCAGGGTAGGGTACGACGAGGTCAGGGTCGATCTCAAGTTTGCTTCCAAGCCCATTGCACTCTGGACATGCCCCATGGGGGCTGTTGAATGAGAACATCCTCGGGCTTATCTCCTCAAAGTTTATGCCGCAGTCAGGGCAGGCGAAGTGTTCACTGTAGACCCTCTCATGGCCGGTGTCATGGTAGAGAACCCGGAGTGTACCCTCACCCATCTCCAGGGCTGTTTCAACAGAGTCCGCGAGCCTCTTCCTGAATTCAGTGTCCTTTCTAACAGCAAGGCGGTCCACCACCACATCAACCGAGTGTTTCCGGTTTCTGTCAAGATTGAATTCCTCGTCAAGGTCCCTTATTTCACCATCAACCCTGACCCTTACGAATCCCTGTTCCCTGAGCCTCTCAAAAACCCTCTGGTGCTCGCCCTTCCTGTCCCTCACCACCGGTGCCAGTATGATGATCCTTGTGCCCTCATCGTCCTCCATTATACGGTCCACTATCTGGGTTGATGTCTGCTGCTCTATCTCCCTTCCGCAGAGGTAGCAGTGGGGTTTACCTATCCTTGCAAAGAGGAGCCGGAGGTAGTCGTAGATCTCTGTTATGGTCCCCACGGTTGAACGGGGGTTGACCCTCGTGGTCTTCTGGTCTATGGATATCGCAGGGGAGAGGCCCTCTATGTAGTCCACCTCGGGCTTCTTCATCTGCCCCAGGAACTGCCTTGCATAGGCTGAGAGGGACTCAACGTATCTCCGCTGGCCCTCAGCGTATATGGTGTCAAAGGCCAGGGAGGACTTCCCTGACCCGCTTATACCTGTTATAACGATGAATTTATCCCTTGGGAGTTCAAGGTCAATGTTCTGGAGGTTGTGTTCCCTTGCACCCTTAATAACTATCTTTCCACTCATAACTCTCAGAATCTCCACTTATTCATATAAAGTTCGGTTTTATTTTGATGAGGACCCCTTAAGGGACATTATCTGGTCCCTGAGTCTCGCGGCCCTCTCGAATTCCAGGTTCCTTGCGGCCTCACGCATCTCGGCCTCAAGGTCCTTTATTATGACTTCAAGTTCATCCCGGGGTATCTCCTCAGCCTTAATCTCCTCTTTCTCCTTCTTCTCCCTGAGGGTCCTTCTTGTGCTCCTTGGCTTTATACCGTGCCTGCGGTTGTACTCCATCTGGAGCTTTCTTCGCCTGTTGGTGGTCTCAACCGCTGCTTTCACCGCATCTGTGAGTCTGTCGGCGTATATCAGCACCTGGCCGTTGACGTTCCTGGCGGCCCTCCCGATTGTCTGTATGAGGGAGGTCTCTGATCTGAGGAAGCCCTCCCTGTCGGCGTCGAGGATCGCCACCAGTGAAACCTCCGGTAGGTCCAGGCCCTCCCTGAGGAGGTTCACACCCACCAGGCAGTCGAATTCGCCACGTCTGAGGTCGTCTATGATCTCAACACGCTCAAGGGTATCTATCTCTGAGTGGAGGTACCTCACCCTCACACCAACCCGTGAATAATAGTCGGTGAGGTCCTCTGCCATCCTCTTGGTGAGGGTGGTTACGAGAACCCTCTGGCCAAGTTCAACCCTCCTTCTTATCTCAGAGAGGAGGTCGTCAACCTGTCCCTTAACAGGCCGGATCCTGACCTCCGGGTCCACGAGGCCAGTGGGCCTTATGATCTGTTCAACGATGTTCTGGCTCCTGGAGAGCTCATATTTACCCGGGGTTGCAGATACATAGATCACCTGGTTTATGCTCTCCTGGAATTCGTCGAAGCGTAGCGGACGGTTCTCCTTTGCACTGGGGAGTCTGAAGCCGTACTCAACGAGTGTCTCCTTCCTTGCCCGGTCACCATTGTACATGCCCCTTATCTGGGGGACGGTCACATGTGATTCGTCAATGACCGTCAGGAAGTCATCGGGGAAGTAGTCAAGGAGGGTGTTGGGTTTCTCACCCCACTTCCTGCCGCTGAGGTGCATTGAGTAGTTCTCTATGCCCTGGCAGTATCCCATCTCCCGCAGCATTTCAATATCAAATCTCGTCCTCTGCTCCAGGCGCTGGGCCTCAAGGAGTTTATTCTGGGCCCTGAGTTCCCTTAGTCGATCCTCAAGTTCCTCCTCTATCGACTCTATGGCCCTCTGGAGTCTGTCCTCAGGGATCACGAAGTGCTTGGCAGGGAATACCGTTATGCGGTCCAGTTTCTGGAGCCTCTTACCTGTTACCCTGTGGACGGTTGATATGGAGTCCACCTCGTCCCCGAACAGCTCTATCCTGATTGGTGGTGTTCCGTGGATGGGGTTTATCTCTATGGTGTCGCCGCGGACCCTGAACTGGCCCCTGTCGAATTCCACGTCGTTCCTCTCGTACTGCATGCTGACAAGGCTTGAGAGGATCTCCTCCCTCCCTATGGAGGAGCCCACCTCAAGGTGGAGGGTGAACTCACCGTAATCTGCGGGGGCCCCTATGCCGTAGATGCAGGATACACTGGATACCACTATAACGTCGTCCCTGGATAGGAGTGCCTGGGTGGCCGAGTGTCTCATCCGGTCTATCTCATCGTTTATTGAGGCCTCCTTGTCTATGTAGGTGTCTGTCTGTGGTATGTAGGCCTCTGGCTGGTAGAAGTCATAGTAGCTCACGAAGTACTCCACCGCGTTATCAGGGAAGAACTCCCTGAACTCCTCGTAGAGCTGCGCAGCCAGTGTCTTGTTGTGGGATATGACCAGCGTTGGTTTCTGGACCTCCTCGATGACATTGGCGATGGTGAAGGTCTTACCTGACCCTGTGACCCCCAGAAGGGTCTGTTCCCTCATCCCCGCGTTTATACCCTCAACGAGGGACCTTATCGCCTTTGGCTGATCCCCGAGGGGTCTGTAATCTGATACCAGTTTAAATTTCATCACAAATCACTTAAAATGAGAAACTCGATTTATGGTGAAAATATATTTTCAGGTCACATTATATATACCTTTGCAGTTAGAAGAGTGATACATCAAGTATACATCTGCAGTCTTAGGATGTTAAAGGAATGATACATCGACGGTATACCCCTGCAGTTAGAAGGGACGATAGCCGGTATACAGATGCACTTTTAGAATGTTAAAGGGATGATACGTTGACAAGGGTAAGGGATCCAGGGAAACTTCCAGACAGGACAGGCGTTTACATATTCCGTGATGAAAACGACAGGGTCCTCTACGTTGGAAAATCGGTCTCAATAAGGAAGAGGGTCGCATCCTACTTCAGGGAACACGAGAACCCCCGCCTCAGGGTAATGATGAGGCACCTTGACAGCATAGAGTACATCCTCACAGAGAATGAAAAGGAGGCCCTCATCCTTGAATCCAACCTAATAAAGAGGTACAGGCCCCCCTACAACGTCCGCCTCAAGGATGATAAGAGGTACCCATTCATAAAGATAACAGATGAGGAATACCCCCGCGTAATCATAACAAGGACCATCGGGGGCGACAGTGCAAGGTATTACGGGCCATTCACCGATACCGGTTCCGTGAGGAAGACCCTGAAGTTCATAAAGTCCCTCTTCAAAATCAGAAGCTGCAGAAGGATGGATGGGCCCTGCCTCAACAGCCAGATAGACCTCTGCCATGCCCCCTGCGATGGTGGGATAAGCAGGGAGGACTACCTTGAGATCATCGAAAGGGTTGACCTCTTCTTCCAGGGCCGGTACCGGGAGGTTATTGAGGCTCTTGAGGCTGAGATGCGCGATGCCTCAGAAAAGCTGGAATTCGAGAGGGCCGCGGTTATCCGGGACCAGATTGAATCAATACGTGAGGTTATGGAGAGGCAGTATGCGGCCTTCACAGACTCCATTGACCAGGACATAGTGGCCCTGGAGACAAGTGGTGATAACTCCGTCGTTGTGGTTCTGCAGATCCGTGACGGTAAGATCACAGGGAAGGACGACTTCATGCTGAGGGGCTCAGCAGATAGGAGGGAGATCCTTGAGTCCTTCCTCAAGCAGTATTATGCAATCCCCCGTTATATCCCCTCAGAGATCCTGGTGCAGTACCCGGTAGGGGATGAGGTCATAGCAGAGTGGCTCTCTGAGCTCAGGGGTGGTGAGGTCAGGATACATTCACCAGAGGGGGGCTCAGGCAGGAGACTCCTGAACATCGCCTGGAAGAACGCCTCCGTCATCCTCCAACAGAAGGGTAAGGTGAAGGATGCGCTCCTTGAACTTAAGGGTGAACTCAAGCTCCCCTCCATTCCCAGACGGATTGAGGGCCTTGACATATCCAATATTGGTGGTGAACACGCAACAGGTTCAGTCGCCGTCTTCCTGGATGGTAAACCCGCCCCTGGAATGTACCGCCGCTACCGTATAAGGACCATGGGCCCGGATGACTATGCCATGATGAGGGAACTCGTCATGAGGAGGTACTCCGGTGATGAAACTGAAAAACCGGACCTTGTACTGATTGACGGGGGTAAGGGGCAGCTCTCAGCAGCACTGGATGCCCTCAGGTCATGTGGTGTGGATCTGCCTCTTGTGGGTATAGCAAAGAGGGAGGAGGATGTATACCTTCCGGGCCTTTCAGAGCCAGTTGAGGTGTCAGATGGCGCCCTTCAGCTGCTCAGGCACCTCCGTGACGAGGCCCACAGGTTTGCAGTTGAATACCACCGGAGGATCAGGGACAGAAAATCCCTTGAGTCAGAACTTGACGGTATAAGGGGTGTTGGTCCCAGGAGGAAGAGGGCCCTCCTGGAGCACTTTGGAAGTGTTGAGGGTATAGGGAATGCCAGTGTGGAGGAACTTGCAGCGGTAAGGGGCATGAACCGCCCGGTGGCAGAGAGAATATACAGACACTTCAGAAGGGGTGATAATGGCTGAATCCCCCCCATAGGGTTTTCTGCAGTTCGGAAGTGTTTTATGGGGTGATAACGGAATTTTCCAGCAAATTATTTATAGTGACCCTTACATAATACTTATTGACTGTGTGAACCTTAATGCGGGGGATGGATGATATCCAGGGAGGATTGAATGTCGCCTACAAGTTTGCTCGTTGTGGAAGATGAGAGTATAGTGGCCATGGACATCAAGCACCGGGCCGAGGGCCTCGGCTACCGTGTGGTTGGCATGGCAGCCTCAGGTGAGGAGGCAATAAAACTTGCCCGTGAGGAGAAACCTGACCTTATACTCATGGATATAGTGCTTAAGGGTGAAATGGACGGGATAGAGGCGGCAGAGGTCATAAGAGAGGAGATGAATATACCCGTTGTTTACCTTACAGCATACTCTGATGAAAAGACCCTGAGCCGTGCGAAACTCACAGGGCCCTTCGGGTATATAATAAAGCCCTTTGAGGACCGTGAGCTTCACAGTGCAATCGAGGTGGCCCTATATAAACACAGAATGGACAGTAAACTCCGCGAAAGTGAGGAACGGTACAGGGCACTCCTTGAAACATCACCCGACCCCATAATCCTCCTGGACTCTGACTCAAGGATACTCTTTGCAAACAGAAACGTAGAGGAGTTAACAGGGCTTGATAGAAAGAAGCTAAGGGGTAAGAAACTTTCCATCCTCGAGAGGAAGGGTTTCCTATCAAGGGAGGTCCTTGAGAAGATTCTTAACCTCATGAACCATGAGCACAAAACCTTTGAAATCGAATTTGTTGATGTGAGGGGGAAAAAGCATCATTTTGAGATACACTCCACCACATTGAGACAACAACCGAGAAGAACCTCCTCCAGATAATAGGACACGATATCACAGATAGGGTGGAGGCTGAGAAGAGGAGGGAGGAACTCATCCGTGAGAGGTCAAAGGCCCAGCTTTATGGATTCGTTGTTTCGGCTGTGCCAGTCTTTGCATCTTCAATCCCCCCACAGCTCAGAAATGCCATCATAAAGAACTTTGCAGACAGGTTTGAGAAGAACCTCAAACCCAACTTCCAGAGGATGATGGAGAAGCTGGGGGTTGTTGAGGATATCAGGTCAGGTAGGGCGCCCGAGAGGGTTTTCAATGCATATATAAAGTGGCTTTCAGGGTTTCTCGGGAACCTTGGAATCGAGACCACACTCCGAAAGGAGAAGTCACGGCATGTACTTGAATTTAAAACGTTTCCCTGGATCAATGAGGCACGTCAGAATCCCATCTTCTCACTCATATTCAGGGCCATGCTGATGAGGAGCTTCACCTGGACCGGCATCAAGGGAAGCGTCATACAGACCTCAACGCTGAGGAGCAGGGACGAGAACCTCACATTCGAATTCCATATGGTATAGAGAGGGAAACCTCATATTTGAATTCATAAATGTATCTGAATGGATTAAGGGGGGTAAATAAATGGATGCTATACCCAGGTTAGGTACGGGGGTTAAGGGACTGGACGATATAATAGGGGGATACCCTCAGGGGAGGAGTATTCTTGTAACAGGTGACGCCGGGGCTGGTAAGACCATCATGGCACTCCACTTTGCCATTGAGAGTGCCAGGAAAGGACTTAAGACAGTCTATGTTACAACAGAGGAGGACGAGACTGACCTGAGGATCCAGTGCGCCTCACTTGGGTGGGATATAGATGAACTGATGGAATCAGGCGCCCTGAAGATCATAGGACTCTCTGCAATAAGGGCAAGGCTCACAGAGGCAGAGATACACATAGGCATTGAATCCGTCAAGGGAAACCTTCAGAAGATACTGGCTGAGATCCCGGAGGACACTGAGGTGCTTGTAATAGACAGTATAGGGAGCCATACAGAGAAACTCACGACACATGAGTTCCGGGACCAGTTTGACCTCCTCATCTACGAACTAAAGAAGAGGGGTATAACTGCATTGATAATCCTTGACAGCGCCACCTCCATGGAGTTCAATGAAATAGCCCTCTATGCGGTATACGGGGCCATAAAACTGATAAAGAGGGAGAACCCCTATACCGGTAGACGGGAGAGGGTTATGGACATTATAAAAATGAGGAGCACAAGGACACCGATTGAATTTGTACCGTACATCATATCAGATGATGGTCTTGAGGTCATTGAAAATCCTGATGAGTAATACGGTACCAATCAATCCAAAGTTATCTTCATGAAGATTGGATAAACCCCGTGATATTAATTTTATCCATATTTAAAAGATTTTATCATATTTAAAAGAGCCTCTACATGAAGGAAACCTCCAGTGATATTAATTTTATCTTAATTTTATCATGATGCCTTATTTTTCCAGTATGACATTTATTTAGAGTCTTAAGCTGTCGCATGGTTTTCCAACTTTCCATGTACCTGGCTTCCATCACAATGTAATAATTAGATAATTTTATATATTACATTATTACATAATTGATCAAAGTTATTCAAAAGGAGGTTTGCATGTTGAAGAGAAAAGTCATAATAAAGGTCTTTGAAATGAAAAAACAGTGCGAATTTCCTTGCCGGGTGAAAATTTCAGAGGAAACAGTCGGCCAGTTTCTGAATGAGATTATGACCAGCGATGTGGGCATGGGCAGTAAATATGTGGTGGAGGTCTATGAAAACTGGTGCGACAGCCCATATATCTTCTATGTTGACGGGAAAATGAAGGTTAAATCGTAGTGAAAAACAGGTGGGGGGTTTAAAGTCTTTCAATTGCCTTAACAAGAAGGTCAACGGTCATCTCGATGTCCTTCATGCTTGCCATGCTCACCGTTGTGTGGATGTACCTTGTGGGTACAGAGACCACACCCGCAGGTATACCCTCCCTTGTAAGGTGAATGGCTGTTGCATCGGTCGTGCCCCCCTCACTCACCTCTATCTGCACCGGTATATCCTCCTCCCCTGCGGTCTCAAGGAGCCAGTCCTTAACCCTTGGATGGGTTATTATACCCCTACCACTCGCATCTGTGAGGATGACAGCAGGGCCACCGTCAAGCTTCGCTGGTGCCTCCTCCTCCTTCATACCTGGGTGATCCCCGGCTATTGTGACATCAAGGGCAAGGGCCATGTCAGGGTTGAGCTTGAAGGCCGAGGTCTTGGCACCCTTCAGCCCGACCTCCTCCTGGACCGTTCCAACACCGTAAACTGTTGCATCAGTATCAACCCTTTTAAGGACCTCAACCATCACAAGGCACCCTATACGGTTGTCAAGGGCCTTTCCTGTGAATCGGGAATTGGGAAGTTCACTGTAGGGTGCATGGAATGTAATGGGATCCCCCACAGAGACAAGTTCCTCTGCATCCTCACGGGACTCTGCCCCTATATCGATGAACATGTTATCATGGGTTGTTACCTTCTTCCTCTCAGCGGCCTTCATCCGGTGGGGGGGCTTGGATCCAATGACGCCCATCACAGGGCCATTCTCCCCGTGGATCCAGACAGCCTGGTTGAGTATCATCTGGTCACTGATTCCCCCGATCTTTGAAAACCTTATGAAGCCCTTCTTATCAATGTGCCTCACCATGAGGCCTATTTCATCCATGTGGGCTGCAAGCATGACCGATGGACCGGACCCACTCCTGGTTGCGATGATGTTACCAAGCCTGTCCTCCTCTATCTTATCAACATGACCTTCAAGTTCAGATGCTATGATATCCCTTACCTCTCCCTCAAATCCAGAGACTCCGCTGGCAAGTGAGAGACGCTTCATGAGTTCCTTCATACAATCACCGCTCAGTTCCTGATGGATTTTATGATTATAAGAACCCCGATAATAACCAGCAGGGCCTGGGGCCAGAACCTTGAGTACTGGGGTGGTATAAGGCCTGATGCAAAGGCAAACCATATAACACCTATTATCACCAGGATTGACCCAAGGTAGATCCCCCAGAGGCTTTTCCCATACTCTGGCTTTCTGGGTTTTCGTTTGATCTCAACTTCCTCTTCCATTATGGATTCCTCCTCCTAATTCTATCTTCAAGCTGGTATAAAATATTTGGCTGACACCCACTTAACTACATGAAATAAACTTATTAAATGTCCGGTACAATAGAGTACCATGATTTCAAGGGACCATCCACGCTACCATTCACTTATGCAGAGAGAAAAAATAACAGATGCCTGGCGAAAGGGCATACTTGCAGACTCAGGGATGATCGCCCATGGAAGGGGTGAAGCCTTTGACTACCTGCTGGGTGAAGAGACAACAGAACCTGCCAGAAAGGCCATAAAAGCGGCGGCAGCAGCTCTTATCCTTGCAGAGAACCCTGTAATTTCAGTTAACGGGAACACTGCAGCCCTTGTCCCTGCAGAGGTTGTGGAACTTGCAGGGGAGATTGGAGGAAAAATCGAGATAAACCTTTTCCACAGGACAGAGAAAAGGGTGAAACTCATCGAGGAGGTTCTGAGGGAACATGGGGCATCAGAGGTCCTTGGAACAGGTAAACTCATGCACATAGATGGTATAATGAGCCCAAGGGCAACAGCAAGTCCTGATGGTATATACAGCGCCGATACAGTCCTTGTACCCCTCGAAGATGGTGATAGGACCGAGATACTGAGAAAATCCGGGAAAACCGTCATAACGGTGGACCTCAACCCCCTCTCGCGTACATCGAGAATGGCCAGTATAAGTATAACAGATAACATTGTAAGGGCTGTGCCTGCCCTGATAGATACTGTAAGGGAACTCAGGGATGCCCCAAGGGAGGAACTTGAGGGGATCCTCAGGAAATTTGACAACACAGAAAACCTGAGGGAAACCATAAAATTGCTTGATATAAGGCGTTACAATCCAGAGATCGAGTCTTCACAAGAATAAATCAGAGTGTGTAAGTATGGTGGTTATTGGAGTTTCAGGGATGCCAGGAGCAGGTAAGGGTGTCGTATCAAGGGTCGCCGAGTCCATGGGATTTCAGGTTATAAGGATGGGTGACGTTATAAGGGATGAAGCCAGAAAACGCGGTGAGGAACCAGGTGTAACGGCTGTCCGCCTCAGAGAGGAATACGGCGAATACGTTGTTGCCGAGAAGTGTGTTGAAAGGATACAGAAGGCAAAATCTGAGAGGTTCCTCATAGAGGGAATAAGGAGCCCCCACGAGGTCGAGATATTCAGGGAGAACTTCCCTGGATTCAGGGTGATATCTGTATTCTCAACGCGAAAGACAAGATTCAAACGCCTCAAAAAGCGCAGAAGAGAGGATGATTCATCAAGTTACAGTGAATTCATTGAAAGGGATGAAAGGGAACTTGGATTCGGAATAGGGAATGTAATAGCAACCTCAGATTACATGATAGTCAATGAGGGCCCCATCTGGAAGATAAAGAAGCAGGCGAAAAAGATACTGAGGAAACTATGCGAGGAGGGAAGATGATGGATACTGTGAGGGTTGAGGTTCCGGTGCGAGCAACAGAGGACCCTGAAAAGGTCAGGGAGGCCGTTATGAACGTATTTCCAGACCTTGAAATTGAAGGTTATGGAGATTTCCTGAAGGGTGAAGGCAATACTGAGAGTCTCAGTGAACTCAGGGAGGCCCTTGAAAGGCGGAGGATACGGTTAACCGCCCGGGGAATCCTAATTAAGAACATGAGGGGCAAATTGACCCGAATTTATATAAACAAGCAGGCGGCACTCATAGGACGTGTCAATGTTCTCGAGGAGCCCATCACCCCCCTTGGGGATATAATGGTGGAGATTGAATCAGATGATATAATGGGGATCATTGACTGGCTTGCACCTGATGTATCCGGGGAGATGGAGGGAAGTATGGATGAAAAATAAAAGCAATCCTATCAACAAGCACTCCAGATAAACTAACAAAAAATAAAACTAATCCTTATCAACAAGCACAGCCCTCTTTATATCCATGAATCCATTATCAAAGAACCACTTCTTTTCATATTCAATTATCTCAAGTCTCTTCTTAAATATGGGACCATCAAGGACAAGGGTCTCAGCCTCACCACCTTCAAAGGCGGGGTTTATACCATACCTCTCACTGAGATCAGCGAGTTCAGAGATCATCCTCCTGTCAACAATCCTCCCAAGCCATGACTCATCCAGGCCCTCAGCTGCAACCGCTGTTACCATGACCCTGAATCCAAGGTCAACCACCTCCTCCATATAATCCAGCGGGTCCCTGTGCCAGAGGGGTGCCACGGACTTAAGGCCAAGGCCCCTGCAGACCTCATCTATCCTTGACCTCTGATACTCAGAGTAAAGTGCCCCTGAGTAAACAGCATCCACACCCCTCTCCTTCAGCATGGAAAGAGTCTCTGCAAGGTCCTCAACCTCCTCCTCCTCAACACCCTCAGTCCTGGATTCAATGAGGGGTATTCCAAGGGCCTCTGCAAGGAGGGATGTGAGTTGGATGTTTGGCACATGGTACATGTGGGACTCGGGGTTATCTGATACCATTGAAACAAGAAATCGAACCTCCGACTCCTGGAGTGCATGGTAGAGGGCCATTGTACTGTCCTTACCCCCTGAATATAGAACCGCGGACCTCATGCTTCACCCCCTGTACTTCCTGTAAATCTTCCTGAAAGAACCCATGATGGAATCTATGAAAACACCTGCAAGACCCGTTATCACTCCAAGAACACCACAGAAGAGTACTATATTGGATTTAGCCGGTAAAAACCTCCTGAGTTCAGCCACCTTATCCTCTGAAGGGCCCCTGACACCTGTTACAACGATGTCCCTCGCCTCAAGGTAGGAGACGACTGCATCGACATTTGCTGGCTTCACCTCCACCACCAGCTTAACCGTGCTGTACCTTGTGTTTATACCTCCGGTGTACATGAGCCACTTCGCAAGGTTCTCAAGGGCATTCACAGGGTTGTATCCCCTTTTAACCTGCAGGATTATGGTGCCATTCGTGTAAACATTCCATGAGGTTATATTGGAGTCTATAACCGCTATTTTATCCTCTATTATTCTTTTACGTTCCTCTGTGAATTTATCTGTCTTTATCACGATCCCCTCAGAGTGGACATCCACAACCCCCTCCTGGGAGGCAAGATCCTCTTTGAGCCTCTCTATATCGGTATCTGTTGAGACATCCGCGGTTACGGTTTCTGTGGCTCCAGATGTTGAGAGGTATATGCTCCTTGCAATTTCAGGGATCTCATCGTAAACCGGTGAGATAAGGAATGCACCGCCAATGGTCCCTGCAATGAAGCCTATGAATATCACGAATATAATGTTCTTGCTGCCAATTACAGGCGTCATGAGGCCAGCGGAGAATATGAATGCAAGTAGAAGCAAAAATAGGGCCAGCATTACGATTACACTCAGAACATCCATTTTATTCACCGTGAATCCTTTTGAGGGGCGCTTTAATCACTTACCAATAATATCTCAGCTGGCCTTAAATATGTTGTGATTATTGCTTGCAGGTGAATTCCCTGCCCCGAGAGATGAAATAAGGATTCCGCGGAACTGCTTAATCAGGTGAATTCCCTGCTTCCCACAATCTGTCCGCCCTCCATACTCACATAGACCTCCTTAACTGTCCTTCCACTCCTCTGGAGGGGGACAATCCATACCTCCACATTGGTGCCGTTCAGGTTTATTGAGCCCCTTGTGGGCTGTCCTGCTGTGTAACCGGACTCTGCGGCTATCTGCCTGGCCTCCTCGGCCGTAACATTCTCAGTTGTGTTTGTTCTGTTATCTGTCATGTTGGGTACGCTCACAGGTACAGGCTGTGGCTGGGGTTGGATTTGTGTTGAATCAGAGAGCCTCACCCTCTCCCCCTGATTGAATGAGCTGTATGAGTACACCGTTACAAGAACAGCGATGATGGCAATGATTGCAAGGGCCTTATACTCCCATCTAAGGTCACTGAACAAGAGAGATCCTCCGGACTTTTTTGATTGCTCAGGTGAGTTTAGTTATGGTTATGGTGCCGTTCTGGTTCCTCACAGTGTATGTGAATCCTGGAGTCATGTTGGTCGTGGTCACGTTGACCTTGGGTATAAGGTTGAGTCTGATGGTGCTTGACTTATAGAACACGGTGACCCTGCCATTCCTCACCTCAATTGTGTATGGAAAATCAGAGGTTAATGTGAGGTTAACAGCATAACCGGGACCATTGGTGTAGGCTGCATTCACCGCACCCACAACACGTTCACCCATCATCCTGGCCTCCCCAAGTTCACCCGCCTGTGTCCTTGAGAGTTCACTGTCCACCATGCTTACCATCCCCGCGATTATGATGAGAGCTATCAGTGTTGCGAAGAGGAAGTCTATGCTTAAAACACCAGCATCATCCATTGAATCACCCTAACTGTAATTGTTTGCTGCAAGACCCAGCAGGTTTTTGTAGGTTGCTGAGAGGCAGAATGGATATCCAAGGGGGTCATAAACGACATTATTCTTCACCTTGATGGTTGTCCCAGGGATTCCAAGGAAGTACTCCCTGTCAACCTTTGAGATGTACTGGTTGCCGTTGTGGTCCTCAAGTAGGGGGTCCCCTATTATGAAGGTGCTCATGCGGGTGTACTGGGGGTCCGCTGATGATGACCTGTTCTCAAGGCGGTCAAAGAATGAAAGGCCATACGGGTCCACAAAGTAGTAGGGTCTTGGTGTTATGTTACTGGGGTTGTCGGTCCCGTTGAGGCAGTACCAGAGGTTCTGAAGCCTCCCGTCCCTGTCAACGCTCTCATTGAGCCTGTAGTCTGCATATGTACCGTTACTTGCATAGTAGGGATACTTGTAGATCACGTTACTTGCACGGAACTTGGTGTTTATCCATATGTAGGGGTCCTCTATACCCTCAAGGCTCACATAGGATGACACCTGTGGCAGCCGGAACTCATATACCTGGTCCTTCTGAACAACCTTCACAGGTATGCCGCCGCGTATCTCCACTGAGAACCCGAAGGGGTCATTCTGTGTTATTGTAACGTCTGATGTGGTGAATGTTGCGTTGGTGTAATTGGTTATGGGTATATTGTTGATGTAGATCTGGCGGCCTGTCTGCCTTTCAAGCTCCTGTGATGTGTTTATGACGTTGGCGTTTATGGCATCAACGATATTCCTTGTTATGTTGGCCTTGCTGGTGCCGGCCGGGAAGAACTCAGCGTTATCTATAACATTCCTTGATGCATTGTATGCCGCGTTACGACCCGCATCCGCCGCGGCCTTCTCAACTGTCGTGTATATTGAGCCAACCACCGTTACGGTGACATCTCCACCCATTGTAAGGGCTGCCAGCATGTTGGCCTCATTGGCTATGCTTCCATAGGATATGGCGATTACAATTACTGGTATAAAGAGGAGTACTGCAAGTGGTGTGAATGCGTATCCATCCTCGTCACGGATTATGCCCATATCTAACTCCTCCACAGCGTTAGTCTAACAGGTAATGAATTGGGCATGTCCCCCGTGTAGAGGGCCTCGGTCCTTATAAGTGATGGGTCTATGTTGTAACCTGATGCCTGGAGCATCTCTATGAGCTCCTGCCTTGCAAGGGCCTGGGCCGTGTACGCGTCGTTGGCATATTCTGTGGCCCACATGTTTGCAAGGAATTTCGGGTATATGACAGCAACACGTGTACCTGAATATATCTCAGCATTGGAGTCCCCTGACTCCCAGCCCTGCCCTGAATTTATGGTGACACGTATATTATAGGTTCCAGGCCTTGCACTGTAGTTCCCAGGGGTCCCGCCCGTTGTGAATATCTTACTTCCTGCAACATCAATGGCCCCTATATCCAGTGAGAAGGGCACAGGGCCATTGTAGAGCTGGGTCCAGGCGCTGGTTGAGTTTTTAACCTCAACCTTAATGGTTTTGGTGTCAAGTCCGGCCCCCACGAAGAGCAGGACCTTCTTGGCATCTGTTCCAATGGCAAACTGCCTTACAGGTGCTGATACAGTGGTTGAGTTCTGGTAGCTTGCAAAGGGGTAGTTGTTCCACTGGATGGGTAATGATGTGTAGGAGACCGTGGAGTAGCAGTCAACAAGGCCCACCAGGTCGTAGTCCTGGCCAGGGACGTTGTCCCATATTGTCACCCGGACCTTGTTGGTCTGCCCGGACCTCAGGTAGTCCCTGATGTATATTGTGCCTGGCACGTTACCGTAACCGTCACTCACCGAACTGTAGTCTACTCCACCATAATCAAACGAACAGAAAGCCACATTCCAGGCGGTACCATTCCATACCTCCACAAGGGCATTGTCAACACCACCATATGGGTTGACAACTGTATAGGCATCGAGTATCCTTGAACCTGGGGGTATGGGGATGTCCTGCGTGACGCTAACCGCACATCCATCTGCGCTACCCCCATTAACGTTATCAATTACGAATGGCAGACCATTGGAGTATAAATGGTTCTGTCTCACCATACTGTTCCATGCTATCACCCTCCTTGTGTCGAGGTTGGTAACCGTACCCGTGTTGAGGTCATATATACGACCGTAACCCATGGTTCCATTTTTGTCCAGTCTCGTTAAGCTGGGTACTGCGAGACCAGCAGCGTCATTGAAGGCATATGTGCGGGTAATGATACCCTTCGGCACCTTTATTGTGTTTGTATAGTTTGCTATTATTGAAAACCATGGCAAATCGTAATCCCGGGTTCCCGTTGTGGTCATGTTGGTGAACTGGACATAGAACCTGTTTGAGCCGCCCACAAGTGACGTTATGTTCCCCTGATAATTGTACATGAGTTCCCTTGTTGTTCCGGGTCTGAGGTTAAGGAAGGTGAAACTATCGTTTCTGACAATATGGGGGACGTTGTTTATCACCACGTTGGCCCCGTATGATGCCTTGTTCCGCCGGTTACATGAGCCAAGGAGGAATTTACCCCAGTGGATGTTACTTGATGGGACCGAGAAGGTAATGTTCCGGGGTGCTGTCTGGTACCCCCAGTATGGTCTTGAATAAAGACTGTTCCAGAAATTGGAGAGCCAGTTATGGAAGTTCCACACGGTTGTTGTGGAGTTTATTTCCTGGTCCTCCAGTGTGACCTCCTCCATCTTGTACCATGCACGTCCAAGCCAGCCCTCCTCAGGACCTGAAATCACAATGGCCCTGGATGCGGTATCCCTTGATACGAGTATCCCGCTGTCATTCCTGAGGGTCGGGTACGGGCCCATTTTGAACTCATAACCAACTCCGGGTGGTAGCAGCGATCTCAGCTCAGAGCTTATCAGGTTCTCTGCGCCTGCCGTGTTGTTCCTGGAGTACATGGCGGCTGCAGAGTAGAGTGTCCCGTCCTGTCTCATGACATCCAGGGCGTCCGCTGCCAGGGCCTCAAGGTGCTGATGGTCAGACCCCATATAATTTGGAAGCGCAAAGTATGTCACAATTGATGCTGTGAATATGAATACAACAACCAGGGCCAGGACGGCATCGGTTGTGAATATGAATCCTCCCTCATCATCGCCAAAATCACGGATCATAACTGATCACCTGCATCAGGTAAATTATCATTTTAGCCAGAGGTACAGGACAAATCTGGCTGGCCTTAACCTCACGTTATCAAGTGTTATCTGATCTGGGGGGGTGCCTTTGGGCGCTGCAAGGATGTAGACATCCATTGATGCCCCGGGGTTACTCTGGGTTCTGACACTCAGTATGTTATCCCTGAATGTTGTGTTATTGTAGAGGTAGGTCTCATTTATCTGTTTCTTGATCTCTGTGATGTGCCTGTTTATCTCGTTTGGGGGCACAACACGGTTGTTGTTAACATCCACGAATGCTGAATCGTATCCCCTGTTGATTACAAGAACCCAGTAGTCGTAGATTCTAAGATATGCTTCATTGGTTGGGAAGTTGGTTGTGTATGTCCTTGGCTGCCCAGCATCCCTTATGAGGCCCTCTATTGAACCCACACGCTCAACCTTGGTGGTGAGGACGTAACGTTCAACCCTTGCAATGTCAGGGGCACTTGTGTTAAGGGTTCCAAGGGTTCTGACAGTGAGACCCTCGGTGGTGCTTATGTTTATATAGTAACCATACTCCGGACCCACAAGTTCCCCCATGTTGGTTGTGTTAATCCCCGCGATCTTTGCCGGGGAGAGGTAGTTCTTCTGGGGCATGTTTCTCACAGGGTCATACCTTGCAAGTCCTATGCTCTGGGGGTTTCCGAGCTGCTCCCAGTCTGGGGGGACACCAGAGGTTTCAACGAGGGCGTCTGCTATGTCAGATGCCTGGCGGTCAAGGGCGCTCTGATAGATTGTGCTCTGTGTTAAATACATTATGTTGTCCATATCAGCGGCAAGTATGCCCAGCATGATGGTTAATGGTATGAGAGCCAGAAGTATGTCAAGTGAAAATGCAAAACCCCTCTTATCAGACAGTATACCCCTCAATTTTATCCCCTTCTCTTTATATGTGATTATTTATGCCAGGAATGTTATATATACTTGATCATTCATATATGAGTAGGAGGATGATATAGATGGACTTCAGGGGTCAGATCTCAGCAGAATTTCTCTTGATCGTTTCATTCATAGTGATAATCGTGCTTGTATTCTCGTCAATTGCAGGTCCCCAGTCCCAGGAGAACAGTATAGCCGCCGCTGCAAGGGAGGGTGCCTCATCTGCGGTCGCTGAGATTGCATACACCAATATATCCATGAAGCCAGTAAAGGTCACGAAGACAAGCATAACAGGTGGAAGCAACAGAACTATAACTGTGTACTTTGACACGCCCATTCCCTCAAATTACAGGGCATTTGTGATAAACAGGACCGTTGAGTCCCTCTTAGGTCTCAATGGGGTAAAGCCGGTTAACAGCACCACCGTCAGGCTGGGGGATAGGACCTACACTGTACAGGTCTAGAAAACTATTCCCCACTTTTCCCAGTTACATCCAGGTACATGTCTAGAAAAAATTAATTTTTATTTATTATTCGATTACGTCCCTTCCACACCGGTTATTCTAACAGGCCTGTTACCCCTCATGCTCATGACGGACCCCTCAACTGCAAGCTTCACTGTATCCCCAACCTTCACATCAAAGCCCCCATTCTCAACGATGTAGACGTCTGGTTTAACGTTGCTCCTTATATCATAGTCAACCCTGACATAGGACGTGTTTTCACCTGTCTCTATAACCTCACCAAAGGTGTAGTCCCGCACATATCTTATTCTGAATATCAGAAAAACCACAGCCACAGCCAGCACAGCAAAGAGGAGTGTTGTGAGCGCCGGGAAAAATACAAATGGGAAGGCCATTGTGAGGGCAGAATTACCTGATACCAAGATTATAACGACCCCAACAGCCACGTACATCAGGAAAAAGTCCCTGTAGGCCTCAAAGTCCCCGGGGTACATGACCCTTATCTGGCGGTAGAGTATGTACAGGAGGAGTCCGAGGAGTATAAGTGCCGCCGGCATGAATACAATGAGCGATATGAAATTGAAGACGTATATTATCGAGAGCACGATGAATCCGGAGGCTGTTAACTGAAGTTTAAGGACCGCGTTTTCCTTCTCTGCTGAGTCAAAGTGCCCTGCCTTGATGATTATTGGGGCGTCGTCCTCAGGTAACTTGATGTCATGGTTCCTCGCCTCCTCAAGGATTTCCTGAACCTCCTCATCCTGCTGGGTTGGGATACGCTCCCCTATTGACTCAGCCCTTTCCCTGACCCTTCTTCTCACATCGTCAACATCAACCTCTGAGATTCCCTTCCGGAGATCAGATGTTATGCTCCTTATCCTAGCCGGAAGCCTTATGATTCCAAAGATTGCCGTTCCAATGAGTGTGAATAGGGTTATCACTGCACTGCCGAGTCTTGAGAAGAAACTCATTAAACCCCTCCTAGGTCCTTGTTACATTTGTTATGAGTACGGTGGTGGAGTTAAGTGGCCACTGAACCACTGCGCGGTACCAACCCCTCTGAACATTCACTGACTGTGATGTGAGGCTGTACTGTGTGGGGGCTGTTATATTTGACTTTGTACCGTTACTGTAGGTAACTGTGAATATCACGCTGTTATTGGCAAAGATGAGTGTGCCATCAACGGGGATGTAGAAACTCACGGTTCTCTTTGCCCCTGGCCCATTGGAATAGACTATATCTGCTGCATCTGAGAGTGTCTGAACAGCCACCTTGGCATCCGATGCCCTGGATACATCAGTACTCGCCTCTATTGAGCTCCCTATGAGGGGTATGGTCACGCCACCCAGCACAAGGAGGACCACGAGTATGAGTAGGAGATATTCCAGGGAAACCTGTCCCCTGCTATCCATGCGGATCACCTTCAACATTTAATATCTCAGCTGATATTTATGTGGAGGCACTCTTAAATACTTGGCTAAAATACCAGGTCAAATGCCCTGAAGAGTATCACCGCAAGGTCACCCACAAGGAGTGAGATCACAAGCCCGATGAGTATTGCGGGGGCAAATGGCAGGCCCCTCCTTATGCGGAACTCGTCTCGGATCTTTCCGCTATCCACAAGGTCCCTGAGTGTCTGGATCTCCTCATCCCCCAGGCCGGCGGCCATTGCCGAAATTACAGGTTCGCCCCTGTAGGTCAGTGTGGAGACATCCCCTGTCCTTGCAGCGGTCCTGAATCTGTCGGTGAATGAGGTGTCATCAAAGTAGTATTCATCACCCTTTCTGTAGAGTGTGTGGGCGAGTATCATGCCCTCCCTCAGTTCATCCACGTGCATGGTATCCTGCAGGGCCTCCCTTGTGATTGATGTCAAAAGTTTTCTTATGAGCTGTATGGCTGTTATTGAGACCCAGAGCACAACAACGCCACTCACGGTTAACTCAAAGTTCCTGTAGAGGGAGTAGACGATTATAACAGATACAATCACAGCCTTCACCCTGTTGGGGAGGCGTGATATGACCATGGTGAGGAGGTATATCAGTATGAGTGAGAGCACTATTATCTGGAAGGGTAGAAAGTCTGTTATGATGAAAGTGAGCGTCACCGCCGATGTGATCACAAGGGCAAGGAGCATGTTTGTCCTATACTGTTTGAGGGGCTCCATGAATTCATCCATGAGGTCCCTCCTTGATGTGTAGATTATGAAGAAGACGTATACCAGGAGAAATGGTAATAGGGACAGTATGCTGTTTATTATAAGTGTTAAAGGGAACGGATAAGTTGCTGTTACAGGAAAAGCCACCCCTCCAATGGTGTAATCCACAATTGATGGCTGGAAGGGTAGAAGAGCCGTGATGGCCGTGAATAGCTTGACGTCACCACCGGCCCAGGCACCCATCCTCCAGAGGATGTAGCCAAGGGCAAATATGCCCGCCGTGAAGATGACGGTGTATATGAATATCCAGGGGTCTGCCTCGGTGTAGGCCCTCAGGGCGTTAAAGGCAAGACCAAGACCAATAACAGGAAACGTGAGGCGGTTGGGTATTAAACCCCTCTTTATATCACTGTATGAGGCATAGAAACAAACGATAAGCGCTATGAAAACAGAGATCAGTTC